>CAORJJ010000025.1:0-11551 GCA_948517135.1 uncultured Clostridia bacterium
GTATATAAGTAAGGAGGTGAAAATGATGATAAAAGATATGAAATTTTTAATTATAAACTTAATAATTGTAACTATAGTTATTCTTTCTGGTGTAGGATGTATTGTATATGCAACTTCATTTGGAAACGAATTGGTAGCATTAGGTGCAGGCCCAACAGATAAATATAATGAAGGCTATAGTGAAGATGCAACATATAATATAGAAATGCAGTATACATATGCAAGTGAAGGGCATAATGCATGGTCAATAGATAGAATTTTAAGCACATTAAATAGTAATTTTTCTGATACGACAACTCCAAGAGATGCAGAATTAGCTTTTGAAGCGTTTTTATCACAATGTGGAAGTGCTTTTTGTATACAGCATGGAGCAGCTATTCCAAATGGTGGAAGTAAAAGTGATGTTAGTGGACGTAGTAGTGGATGGTATCAATTTCAACCACCACATGGAACATTAGTAAATGTAAGCAAATATATTTCGTCAAGTGGAAATACATATTCTGAAGGTATGTATACATCATCCGATATACCAAAAAATGGTTATTTTTCACCTGATTCTGATGATCATGCTGATACAAGTACTTTTACTACACAAACTAATAATAAAGCAGTAATATTAGCAAATGGTAATTTGAAAAATGTAGGAAGCGTAACAATAAATTCTCATAGTAATTTTGTTACATATAGTAATGTTGCACCATATGCAGCGACATTTGCAGATAAATGGGATGGGACACCATATAATGGTACAAGTGCTCAAAAAGCAATATGGAATGTAACAGGACCAACAGGAGCTGATGCAACAGATCTTTATTATGCTGGATTAGCAGTAGATTGCTTAGAAAATGAATTAACTGCTCATGGAGATAGACCTGAAGTAACTATGAAAGATTCAGAACAACCAGGTGCAGTATATTTAGAAGGTACAGATACATATAGAGTAGGACCTTTTCATATGAGTGATTATGCATATATTTATTCACCATATGTAATAAATTATTCTGGTAAAAATTTATCAGACTATAAAGGACTTGTTGGTGGTATAGAAAAGGGAGAAGTTATATTATCAGATGATAATGGAAATGAAAATCCTTTAGAAATAGGAAAAAATGGGGTAAATATAGTATATGAAGATTTTTATGGTAAATTAACTGATGGAGGAAAAAGAGATAGAAAATCTCCTACAGGAATATATACAGATTATTTACCACAAGACTATGCTGTTTATCCTTATCCAGAGTCAACATTTTATATAGATATTCCAAGAAATTTAACTTATGGTGATGATTCAAAAAATAGAACAGATGATGATAAAACAACATTAAGTAAACTTCAATTTACTTATAGAAAAACTACAACTGATGGAAGTGTAACTAGTTTTGTTGTGGCAGCTTGTTTAACAACATGGACAAGAGAGAAAGATGGTGCAGCTTGTAGTAACGCATTATGTCAATCACATTATCAAACTCCTGGACATTGTACTTCTTCATGTACAACAGATGATGATGGTAATACAGATCATGATGATTGTGATGGACCTGCATATTATTGTAGTGCACATCATCATAATAACTGTCATTATTCAAAGTGGGTAGGGTCAACACATGCAGTTAAAGGACAAGCTGGAGGAGCAATTAATGATAGTAATGTAACAATTTGGAATAAAAAATGTATTTCAGAATTAAATGTTAGATTAACAACAGATATTGTTATAAAAAAATATGTAGAGAAAGTTGAACATGAAACAAATAAATATCAAACATTTGGAAATACATCTTCAAGTAGTGTAAAGAACTCAACTCAAAGTCCAAACCAAAGAAAATCTATGAATAATGATGGTAGAAAAAATGATCCAATATATGCAGAATATGGTGATATAATTACTTTTAGAATAGATATAATGAATAATCAGAATTATAGAGTAAAATTGAAACTAAAAGATATATTGCCAAAAGAAATTGATGTATTTTCTAGAACTTATAAAACAGATTCTAATAGGTTATGGAAAGATTATCAATGGATTTCAGTAGATGGAAATGATACAACATCACTATTATTAACATTAAGAACAAATGCTAATGATGATAAATTGTATTATAATGAAATAGTTATTGTTACTAGAAATAGTTCATTAGATAAAAATGAAGATGATAATGTTGATTTTATAAGAACAGAAGATAGAAGAGTTGGACCAGTTGTAAATATTTCAGAAATTGATAGTAATAAGATACAAGATGAATATGGTACAGATATACCAGAAGATATATTCTCAATAGAATATTATAAGATAAATGATTATAATGTAGTTATAGATAAATATATAAGTGATTATAAGCATGAAATGATGGATACTAACAATGATGAAAAGATAACTAGTGAGACTTTTGCATCAGATAAATTAGAAGAGTCTGATGATCCAACAAATAAACCTGAAAGATTTGAAAAGAAGGATATTGATAAACAACATTATCCAGTTCCAGTAGAATCAACAGAAACTTTAACATATTCAGTTAGAATTATAAATAATTCTACAAAGAATGGAAATAAAGTAGCAACAGAAATAAGACCACAAACAATAAAAGATAAACTAAATAAAGGGTTAGAATTTGTAAAAGATGGTTCTGGATATAAAATAAATGCAGAAATCCATAATGATGTTGGAACCGATAAGGAATCTAATATTTCTTTAACTCAAGGTGTAGATTATGAAGTAAAATATGATAGTTCTAAAAATTCTATTGACATTGAATTAAAAGATACACAAAATGGAGCAAAAACAGATAAAAATGCTACATATTTAGTTATTCAACCAGGTGGATATTTATTATATGAAATTGAAGTTAAAGTTATAGAAAGCAATATGAATTTAAATATACTTGAAAATACAGCAAGTATAGAAATAATGAACAATATAAATAATGGTAAAGATAGAACAGGAAATACTGTTGCATGTAATGACTGTCAAGGTACAGGAAATATATATGAATATCAAACATGTGGAATATGTGGAGGAAGTGGAACAGCTTCAAAAGAAGGATATTGTTCAAATTGCTCTGGAAGAGGACTTATTTACATTCATACAAATTGTGATCAATGTAGTGGACAAGGAAGAGTTCTAAGAGATGAGAATATAAAAAATTTGAGTGATGTACTAGTATATAAATGTAAAAAATGTAATACAATGCATATAGAAAAACCTTCTTCTACATGTGATGCTGAAATACCTAATATAGTTTGTAATAATACAAGATTTAATACTATATGTAATAAATGTGGTAAAAAGCAAGGAGAATGTGAACATGTAGTTTGGATATGTAGCTCTGGTCACAAAACACATAAAGGCGATAATAGTAATATAACGAAGTGTGGATATGAAGAAACACATACAGACTTTAAACATTATTATAAATGTTCTGAAAAAGGTTGTACTTATTCTGAGTGGAATATAGATAAATGTATACATCATGCTAATGCTAAACTAATATGTATTAAAAGTATATGTAAAGATTGTGGTTCTGAATATACTACAAAAACTACAAGCCATACATGGACTTGTGATAATAGTACAACAAAATATTGTAATTCAAGTTCACATGGACTAAAAGAATATGCAGATTGTAAACATTTTAAATATGAATGTACAAAATGTAAAAAGAAATATGCTAATTATCCTAATAAACCAAGTTCTTGTTCAAACTGTTATACAAATAAATGTACAAGCAAAGATTTTGAAAAAACAAAAATTAATCTAAATGACATTACTCAAGATGAATATCAATTTGCAATAGATGCATTATATAAAGATTGTACAAAATGTGGTGGAACTGGATATTTTGAACAACATAATACATGTACAGCTTGCTCAGGAGGAAAGAATTCTGCTGGTACTATAACATGTTCAACATGTGAAGGTAGAGGAAAATCTATAATTGCTACAAGTAAACCATGTACTAATGGTTGTAGTAATGGTAGAAAACCAGATACAGAGACAAGCAACAGAATTGTTAGAAATAAAACATGGTACTCAGGAATAGACTCAAATAAAAAAGATGTAAATAGAAATATGTATGCATATAAGATTCCATCAGAATATGTGGATTATAGAAATACACCATATGTAGACTATGATGGTGATGGAGATAACGAAATTTCAAGCGATTATGTACGTATGAAAGATTTAGTAATATCTGGATATGTATGGCTTGATACAAACCGTGATGGTCTTATGAATGAACAAAATATAGATGATCAAAATCAAGCATATTATAATGTAAATGGAAATGGTGCGAAAGAGAATGTTGTTGTTAGATTATATTCTGTTATAAATAATACTCCAAAGCTAATAAGAACAACAAGAACAGATGAAAGAGGAAGATATACATTTAGTAATTATTATTCTGTACCAAATACACTAACATGGTATAAAACATACAAGAGTGAATCTTTTGAAAATTATGCAGATGTTGGAAGTAGACCTGATGGTAATTCAAATGTTGCAGGTATAGCTGGAACAAATACAAAACCATACTTAACAAATTCAAAAGATGACTTAGAACATACAACTCAACGTATAGATAAAGCAACAGATAAAGATGAGTATGGAAACTATACAAATTCTAGTAAATTTATAGATTATTATATTGAGTTTGAATATGATGGAGTAATTTATAAGAGTACAGAATATTATGCAGGAATGGATAACTTAATAGATACACAAGGTGATACTTACGGAAAAATGATAGATCCAGATAAAATTTATATGAAAGACTCAAATGCAGCAGAATTTAATGATGTGAGAGAAAACTTTAATAAATCATATCAATATATTTCTTATGATGTTGGATATTCAAGCCAAGGACAAGAATATACAGGAAATGATCCTAAAAAGAAATTAAATCAGACAATAAGTGAAGAGGATGGAAGTATTACATTTGGCGAAGTATCAGATGATGTAGGAAATCCATTAACAACAGCAGATTTAATATTTGATAAAACAAATCATACATCTCAATTGGTAGAAAATCAAAATAGAGCAATGACAGCAAGAAGCTTTATAAAGAATAAAACAGTAAAAGATTTAGGAAATGGAAATCCAAATGGATGGACAAATAATGAAATAAAAAATAATAGTATAGATAATACAAACTTATTATGGTTATTTAATTATAGAGATGAATATCAGAAAGAAGATAGAACTTATATTATGCCAAATTCATCTGGTGCAAATCCTAAACATACTACAAAATTTAATAAAAATAATCCTGATACAGAATACTTAAAATATATTAACTTAGGATTAGAATTAAGAGAAAATGTAGATATAACATTAACAAAAGATGTTTATAGTGTAAATACACTTATAAATGGTGAAGATATGGAATATTTCTTTAACCAAAACAGAGCGTTAAATGCTGAAGTTGGAGATAAGAAAGGCAGCTACTTAAATGATTATATAATTGCAAAACCTTATGGATTAGAATTATATGAATCAGATTATAAGATGAGAGTTGATCAATATGCAGCTGAGGCAGTAAAACAATACAAAGGAATAAATGGTGAGAGTGAATTAAATACAGAGGTTACATATCGAATCACTGTTGCCAATAAAGCTATAAATGATGATGAATCACTTAATAGTGGAAATACAAAAGATACAAAATTAAAAGTTAGAATAAGCGAAATTTTAGATTTATATGATACAAACTTTAAAAAATATAATAGTGATGCAGATGTTGTAAATGTAAAGAAAAAAGATCCAAATGGTTATTTAGTAGATGGTACAATAAAAGTTGCAGAGGCTTGGTACTTTGAACAAAAAGATGATGGTGAATATATAATTGCAAATGATGGTAAAATACCAGGAACTTATGAAGAAGGACATCAGTCAACTGAAAAACCAGTATATATTAAAGTAAGTTCAATTGATCAAGAAACAATAGGTGATAAACCTAGATATACAAAACATATGCTTACACTAAGTAATACATCAATGAAAGGAAATGGAGTCTCTAATAAAGAGAATCGCAATAATTTCGAAACTGATGGATATTATACACTATATATCACAGGAATGGAAAACGATAATAATTTAATTCTTGAAGAAGGAAAAGACTTTGATATATATGTAAAATATGTTGTAGATAAGACAGATAGTGAAACAACTTTAACAACAGATGATTATGAAGATACAATTAATGATAAAGCAACAACTGAAGATGGAAAAGTAGTTGATGTAAAGGGAACAGAAAGAGGAAATTCAGCAATACTTAAGAGAACATTGAAAATTCTAGACAGAATTGATAAGCCTGAAGATACAAGAAGAGGATTAGAAGGAATTGCCCAAGTAAATATGTATTCAGTATGGTATGCTGACTCAGGTAAAGCAACAGGTTTAGTTGATATGGATTCAAATGCAGGAAATTTAGGAAATAGTAATAGTAATTTAAAAGACAAATTATCTGCTAAAGAAGCAAAAGATTCAACTAAGAAAAATGAAATTTTAAACAAATATAAACATGAAACTAAACCATCAGATCAAACATCAGCAGATACATGGAATCCATACTATGAAGATATGACTTATAAAACAGGTATTGTAATAACTGCTGAAGGTTCAGAATTAAATAAACAAAAAGTAAGAGAAATATATGGCGAACTAGAAATACAAGATGAAAAAATGATAAGAGAGCTTACTGGTAGAGTTTGGGATGATTCTAGAACAGAACCTGGAGAATCAGAAAATCCAACAGCTAATGATGTACAGTATATGGCAAATGGTATTTACAGTAAAAAAGATGAAAAACATAATAGAGCTTTAACTAATGGTAATGTTCCAGAAGAATACAAGAATCCAGATGCAATAGAAGGACAAAAAACAGAAGTAGTTGAAGAAACAAAAGACCTTAAAGTAAGAAGTGCTAAAGCTGAATTAGTAGAAATTGTAGAAATTCCTACTAGTGAAGGATCACATTACTATGAAGAAATTCTAAGTAATGTAACTTGGGAACAAGCACAACATATAAGAACAAATACAAAAGGTGACTATAAACTAAAAGGATTTATACCAGGTAAGTATGTTGTAAGATTTACTTATGGTGATACAGTAGATGAGGTAACAAGTGAAGAAGTAAGATTTATAACAGGAAAAGGTCAAGATACAGCAATTTCACAAGATGAAAAAGAATCAACAGCAACTTCAGTTGCAAAAGATATGCAAATATTTAATGGTCAAGACTATAAAACAACAAAATATGCATATGACTTATCTTCAGACTATACAACAGATTCAATTAGTGTTGATAGTCCAGCAGGTACTGATCCAGTAGCAAATCTTGCAGTAAAAACAGGTACAATTGACCAATATGCAGCTGGAAAACTTTCAGAAAGCGGAGAAGTAAGTAATAATGATATTGTAATGCTTGCACTAGAAAGACCAGATTTATCAGATGCTAGAGATGATGAAGTAAGAAGACTTGAAGTTAATAGTTATTCTGAAATAATGGTTAACCAAAAAGCAGAAATTTTAAAAGGTTTAGCAAATTCTTCTGATTTAACAACAAGAACATTAAAATATCAAGATGAAAAAGATGATGATGCATTGAAAGTAAACTACTATAAAGAATATGAAGAGGAACAATATAGAAATGATTATGCTCAATCATTAAGATCATTAACAGATTCAACAAATATGAATGCTGAAACAGTAGAATTTTTAGTAAAACCTGAAAAATTAACTTATAAACAAACAAATGAAGAAACATATTATACAAAACTAAAACTTAATAATAAAGACTACTATTATAATGATTTAGATACAATTGTACATAATATTATAACAGAGAGAAAATATAAGATTGAAAATATTGATATGGGTATTGAATATAGACCTGAAACTAACATTAGTTTAACAAAAGAGATTAGTAACATTATAGTAGAAACTTCTGATGGTGAGCAAATTGCAAACTTAGCTTTAGAAACTGAATATAAACAAGAAGGTAATATTATGAAACCAATACACCGTGTTGATATGGAACATTCAATTGGAGCAGATAAGGTACAATTCATATCAAATACATATGAAGTAGATCCATTATTAGCTAATATAGTAGACGTACACGAAGAAACTCAGCAAGGATTTATATATATTGCAGTTGATGAAGAAATTTTACAAGGATGTAAAGTAACTGTACAATATAAATTTATAGCTCAAAATAATAGTGAAGTAGACAAAATTTCTCAGAATTTGAATTCTATTAGATTCTATGCAAATAATGCTACTAAAGCATATGCTGAAAAATATGCTACAATAGCTACTGGAGATTCTGTTTCAGATTATGGAAATAACAGTAATGGAAAAATTAGCTTGTATAAGATTTTTGACAAGTATGGAGTTGATACTCAAAAAGTTGAATATACTGCTAATAATTTTGCAAGAGCTATTGTACAAGATGATGTTTATAAAAAAGATGCTAATAATAGTACTTATAGAAATAGAGCAAAAACAATGACCAAAGATAGTGTAAACAAAAAAGATCAAATAACAGATGGATATTATGGCAACTTTGTAGGATACACATATTATATTGGTAGAGACAATTATACTTTAGATACAATTGCAGAAATGAAGTTTGATAAGATTATAGACTATGTAGATACAGATTTAGAATTCGAACAATTATTACAATATGATAAATCAACAATGACTTCAACTTCTACAAGTACTGAAAATACATCTGGTTTATCAAATGCCTTAACTAATGAACAAGCTATAAAAGATAATAAGGCTACTATAAATCAAAGCTGGAGTGCTCCTGTTGCAGAAGCATTTGCAAAAATAGATAATGATCCAAAAGTATTAGTTCAAATTATGAATGATATGAGAGAAGATTTATTTATGCTAGATTCTCCATGGAGTTTGTTTAGAAACTTTATTGGTCAGTATGATAAAGAAGACATCGAAGCAGCTATTAAAGATGTTGTAAGCAATCCATTAAAACAGGCAATGTTGGTAGATGCATTACAAGAAACATTTACAGATATGAATGGTATTCAATATAAGTCATTAGTTATGACTTTAGCTGATAAAGTATCTGATAATGCAGAGGATGAAAATAAGAATAGCAATAAGGCATTTTCAAAATTCTTACTACCAAGAACAGTAGCAGAAAAGAATGGAAAGCAATCAGAAGATAAAGATACTTCTAAAGCAATAGTTTATTTACCAGTTTCAAAAGTATTAGCAACAGAAACAGATACAGAAAATATGTTATATGAGAATATAGCAGAGGTTATACAATTTACAGTATTAACAGGTAGAAGAACGAACTTTGATACAACAATAGGAAATGCTGATATTCATAAAGTTGATAAACAAAGTAAAAATCCAGAAGAATATAATCTTGGAAAGAAACCAGTTGATTACGAAAAATTTGGAAGTATTGAGTTCGTAACTGCAGCTTTGGAAAAGGATACATCTTCAACAGAGACTATTACATTAACACCACCTACTGGTTTGATGAAAAATAGAAGAGCGATTTATGAGACAATGGAAACAACAAGGGATGTATTAAAAATTACTGTAATTGCAGTTACCGTAGTTATAATTACAATTGGTGTTACAAAATTTACAATGGTAAAAATTAAGAAAAGACGTTATAAATAAACAAAATTGAAAAGGTGGAGGTTTTTGACCTCCATCTTTTTCTACGTAAATAAGGATTCTAGGAATATTTCAAATAAAAAATAATATAATTTATGAGGGATAAATGCATTAAAAAACATATAATTTTCACGTAAAATTAACAATTAGACAAATAACGTGTGGGAATGTATCAAAATAGGGAAAAATGTATTTAAAAAGTTTGAAAAAAAGTCAAAAAAACCTTGAAAAGACTTGAAAAAGTTGACATAACAGTGTATAATATATAATGTGTGATTGTATTTAGAATCAATAGTTTCGAGTTTTTTAATGTAACTAAAACTTTATATTTTATAAACCAAAAGTTTTGAAAATGAAGTTCCGTAAATAGTTCGAGATTGAAAAACTCTAAAAGGCTTGAATACCAAACCTTTATCTATTGACTAGTTCTAAATAAGTAGTAAAATTATACTTATAAAATAGTAATATTAGATACTATCTCAAGAAATTATTATTATGTGGGAGGAATTAAGATTATGCATAAAAACAAAATTCTAGAAAAATTGTTAGCAATAATCCTAATATTTACACTAACTTCTGCAAACTTTATGTTTGTTACAAAAAGTTTTGCATCAAGTTTTGCTGAAACCTTATTTGGCATGAAAAGTGATACTGGTCACAAGAATGTCGAATTTGAAGCATATTTTGGAACCGAAGAAGAAAAAGAAACTTCGGTTATTAGTGATGTAAATAATGAGGAATTAGCTATTAGCATGGACTTAAATATTAAAGAAACAGGATATTTAAAAGATGCTAAAATAGAAATTGCTGAAACAGAAGAAGGAAAAGGATTAAACTTTAAATTAAAAAATACAGGTTCAAGACCAGAAAATATAGAAGAAGATTCAAACAACAATCCTTTTTTTGATGTATTAGAACCAGAAGAAAATAATGATGAAACAGTAGTAGAAGAAAATAATGAAGTTATTCTTCCAGAAGGAGTTCAAAGTATTGAAGATAATGTTATAACATTACAACAAGTTAATTCAAACAATGAACTACAATTCAATTTACCAATTGAATATAAAAACGAATCTTTTGTAAATGAAAATAAATTTTCAAATGATTGTTTAGTTAAATTTACAGGTATATATGTAGATGACGATGGTGAAGAAAATGAAATTTCAAAAGAATATACTTTAAATGTTTCATGGAAAGATGAAAGAGAAGTTAGAGTTTCATCATCTGTTGAGAAATATATAGATTATGAGAAAGGTGTTATTTTACAAACATTAGTAAGAGTAGATAATTCTAGTGATAGAAAAACACTACCAGTTAAAGAATCTTCTGTTACTATTAATGTACCAAGTTATTTAGATGTAAAACCATCTAATATAACAGTAGTTGCAAATAATACTATGGGCACAAATGGACAAACTCCAGAAACAATTAATTTTGGAACAGATAATTGGTATTATGATCAAGATGAAAATAAATTAGTTATAACTGTAAATAATGAAAAACAATTAGTTACAGTTGATGAATATGAAGATGAATATTTAAAAGAAGCAGATAAAGAAATAATTGAAGAAGAAAGATATTATAATGGATCTGCTTATGATGAATATCTAATCACATATACATATTCAGATGTTACTGCTCCACAAGAACCAGTAGTTATTTCTTCAAATATTGAAGCTAAAATGACTACATTTAGTGGTGTAGAAAGTGAAGAGTTTATAAATATAGTAACAAATAATAATAATTATGAGTATTCTTTAGATGGTAAGACAGGAGATATAGTATCTTTATATATAGAAACAGAAACAGGAGATGTTTCTAAAGCATATGCTTATGCAAACTACAACAATAGTGAAAGATATGAAGTAGACTTAAAATCTAACACATTAATAA
>CAORJJ010000025.1:11561-23499 GCA_948517135.1 uncultured Clostridia bacterium
AAACATTTCTTATAAAGAAATTATTAATGGATTAAATGTAGAAGATATCGAAAATATTTATATAGATAAAGAAGGAAATGCTATTCCAAATAATGATTTATTCTATAAACAAATATCTATTGCAAAAGAGAATTTTTCAAATATTTTAGGTGAAGAAGGAACAATTAGAATATTAGATCAAAATGGAAATGAAATATTTACTATTAATAATGAAACAGAAGTAAATGAGAATGGATTTATAGTAGTAACTTTCCAAGACAGATACTCAAGATTAAACTATGAAATTTCTAAACCAGTTGATGAAGGAAACTTAATAATTAATAATGTAAAACAAATGAGAAATGCTACAATAGAGAAAGCTACTTTAGCAAATGTTGATAGTATTAGTACAAAAGTTGCAATTAGAGCGGATTATAGCTATGTAGAAAATAGAGTTGAAATTGGAACAGCAGAGTCAAAAGTAAAATTAAATGATACAACATCAAAAGTAAACTTAATTTTAGATAGAGATAGTTTATCAACTTTAGCAACAAACTCAGATGTTGAAATGAGAATTGAATTAAACAATGCAGTAGATACATCAGACATGTTTGGTCATTCAACATTTGATCTTACATTACCAGAATCAATTGAAAATGTAGAAGTTACAAATGCAAGCATTTTGTATGGAGAAGGTTTAGACATAATATCAGCAGTATTTGATCCTAATACAAGAACTATAAAAATAGAAATAGATGGAAAACAAGAAGGAATCAATTCAGGTATTTTAACTAATGGTACAAATATTGTAATTAATGCAAATTTAAAAGTTAACTTATTTACACCAGCAAAATCTGAAAACTTTATATTAAAATATACTAATAATGAAGCAACAAGTTATGCAGATGAAGGAAGTGTACAAAATACAGTATCATATTCTGCACCAACAGGTTTAGTTGCAGTAAATAGTATGTCAAACTATAACAATTTAGGTACAACTGTTACATCTGTACGACAAGGTGAAAAAGAAGATGTAATTGATATTTATGCAGAAGCAAAACAAGCAACAATGGAAATTGTTGTAATGAATAACAATAACAATACAATATCAAATTTAGCAGTATTAGGTAGAATTCCTTTTAAAGGTGTTAAAGATATTGCAACAGGAGATGATTTAGGTACAACATTAGATACAAAATTGCTTTCAGGAATTACTCCAGATGAACACAATAAAACAGAAGTAAAAGTATATTATTCAGAAAATGGAGAGGCAACAAAAGATTTAAATGATACAAATAACGGATGGACTCAAGAACCTCAAAGTTTAGAAAATATCAAATCATATTTAATAGTTCCAGTAGATGAAAATTATGAAATGGAATCAACAGATGTTTTAAGATTTACATATACATATGAAATTCCAGCAAACTTAACTCATAATGAAGATATTTATGGAACATTCTTAGCTTACTATACAAACAATAGTGAAGTTGCTACAACAGATGAAGAAGCAGTACCAGATAAAGTTGGTTTAACAACTGGTGCTGGTCCAGAACTTTCAATAGAAACTTCAGTAAGTAGAGATAAAATGAAAGAAAAAGAAGAAGTTCAAGTAGATGTAGTAGCTATAAATACAGGAAGTTCTCCAGCAGAAGAAGTTGTAGTAGAATTGCCTGTACCACAAAATGCAAGCTATGTATCACATGATACAGAAAATGAAAATGCAACAATTAATTTTGAAGAAAACAAAGTAAAACTTACAATACCAAAATTAGAAAGAGAAGAAAAGGTTGAATTTACAGTTACTTTAAAAGCTGAAAAAAGTGAAGATTCAAATTCTAATATAGAGGTTATTGCAACAGTATCAGCTAAAGACTTAGATGCAGTTGTGAAATCAGAAACTAAAACAATAGAAGTTGCACAAGCTGAACTTGAAATAACAGAAAAAGATAGATCAGATATAGATGGTGAAAAGCTTTATACAGAAGGACATAAATTAAAATTAAATATTAATGTTAAAAATTTAACAAGAAATACTTTAAATAATATTATAGTTGAAAAAACTATGCCAGAAGAATTTACTTTTACAAAAGGATATGTAATTGGATATGAATCTGATGGTATAACAGAATATGAAGAAATTCCAGCTACATATGATGAATCAACAAGAGTTGTAACTTTAAAAATTGATAATTTAGAAATGTTAAGCTCAAGACAAATAATTATAGAAGGAACAGCAAATGCATTACCAGGAGATACAACAAAAAGAGTTGTAGGAACAACAGTAAGTGCTAGAGCAGATGGAACAGATACATATGAATCAAATGAATTACTTTTAACTCTTGCAAAACCAGTATTAGTTTTCTCTCAAACAACTGATAGACCAGATACATATTTAAAAGAGGGAGACACAATAACTTATATATTTACTGTAAGAAATGAAGGTGAAGCTACTGCAAAATCAGTAGTATTAACAGATCAAATACCAGATGGACTAAGAGTTCAAAGAATAACTTATGTAGCAAATGGTATACCAGTAGATAGAAAAGTTTCATCTAATGAAAGTGCAATTGTTAGAACAGATATTGAACCAAATAATGAATTAGTTGTTAATGTAAAAGCTCTTGCATCAAGTTTAAAAGGTACAGAAGAAAAAACTGTTACAAATTATGCAACAATATCAGGAGAAACAGTTGCAGATTCTCAATCAAATGAAATTACACATATAATTGAAGCAAACCCAGAATATAGAAATGTAGCAGTATCAGATCAAGAAATACCAGATGTTACTATAAATCAAGCAACACAAGCAAATATAGATAAAACATATAAAATTAATGGTACAGCATGGCTTGATACTAATGAAAATGGTACAAGAGATGATGGAGAAGAACTATTATCTGGAATTTCTGCAAAATTAGTTAATAGTGAAACTGGTATTATTCAAAAATCTGTAACAACAGATAGTGCTGGTAACTATAGCTTTGCTGGAATAAACAATGGATCATATTTAATAATTTTTGATTATGATACAGTTAAATATACAGTTACAGCATATAACAAAGATGGAGTTGCAGCAAATGTTAACTCAGATGTTGTAACAACAAAAATAGACCAAGATGGTAAAACAAGAAATGCAGCTATTACAGATGTTATAACAATATCAAATGGTAGTATATCAAATATTGATATTGGTTTAGTATTAGCAGATACATTTGATTTAAAATTAGATAAAACAATAACAAAAGTTTCTGTTCAAAATGTAAAAGGAATGGAAACAGATGAATATGAAGGAGCAAAACTTGCAAAAACTGAAATTGCAGCAAAATATTTAAGTGGTTCAACAGTATTTGTAGAATACACAATGAAAGTTTCAAATGTTGGAGATGTTGCAGGTTATGCTAAGAAAATTGTAGACTATATGCCAGAAGGAATGAGCTTTAATTCATCACTTAAAGACAACCAAGGTTGGTATACAGGAACAGATGGAAACCTTTATTATACAGGATTAGAAAACACAGAATTAAAATCAAACGAGTCAAAAACAATCAAATTAGTATTAACAAAACAAATGACTGATGAAAATACAGGTCTTGTAAATAACGTAGCTGAAATTTATGAAGACTACAATATTTATGGTATCTCAGATTGTAACTCAACACCAGCTAATAAAGCACAAGGTGAAAATGATTTAGGATCAGCCGATATATCTATATTAATAAAGACTGGAGAGACATTTATCTATGTTTCAGTAATTATAACAACAATACTATTAGGAAGCATAGTAATATTTATAGCATATAACAAAATTGTGCTAGTAAAAAGAAAAGGAGGTGTTTAATATGAAAAATAATTTTAAAGAAAAAATCTCAATACTATTTGTAATTATACTAATGATATTAAGCACTTTACTTGCTTGCAATGTACTAGCAGAAGAAATGGAAAAAGAAATATTTGGTAAAATGATTGTAAGATCAGAACATACACGTAATTATCCAAATGGAAGTTATATACCATATGGAGACTTAGATAGTTATTATGATGTATTCTGTTGCCAAAAAGGAACAGCATTACCAAGTGATAATCAAACAGAGGTAGCTGTTTGGATTGGAAAAGAGAAAACAGATCCTCAAGGTGTAAGTTATCCACATTTAACTGTGAATGATAAGGGTATGAAAATATTAGAAAAAACAACAACTGATGGTTCGCCGTTTGCAAATTCTACTTATACAAATAAAACAATAGGTAAATATCAAATAGAAAGTACAAATAGAGCAACACCAGAAGAAGCATATATTTTATCAGAAATGATAAAAGTAGATGGAATGGGAGAATATAACCCTTGCCAAATAGCATGGTGGAATACAAATGCAGGTGGTGAAGGTGAGGCAGTTGAACAAAATGCACTTTCAATGGAAGCTAAAGCTTTTGAAGACTATATTAAACAAGTTTGTGGTATAACAAAAACAGGACAATTAGTAGAAAGTGATTGCAAATATACTACTGCTAAATTTACTGATAAAGAAACTGGCGAAAAAATGGAAATCGAAAATGCATTTGATTTCGAATATGATCCAAAGTGGAGAAAAGATGATATATATTCAAAACCAACAGTAATGGAAGACAGAGATGATAATACATATACAATAGGACCATTTGCATTAAGTTATGCTGGAACAACAGAAACTTTTGGTGATAGAGAACAAGTTCAATTTGCTGGTATTACAGGAATGGAAATATATACTGATGCATCTGATGAGCCATTAGTACTAGGAAAAGATTGGGAAATAATTTGTGCAGAAACAGTTAGATGTGATGATGTAGATTATGAATTTCCAAAATCTGATGAACCATTTTATATAAAATTAAATTATATAGAAGGTGCAACACAAATTGAAAACATTAAAACACACTTTAGATATATGAATGCATCAGGTATGTATCAAAAATTACAAGGTAAATATTTTAAAGCAACTTGGTCAAGAATGTCTAAGGAAAGTGATGATGAAGATGATGATTCTACAACATATTGGCTACAATTAACTAACTTAGAATCATATGATTCACAAAAATTAGCTTTAGGCTTAAATGGATCTAGATGGTATGAATATATGGATATAGATAGATCTATAAAAATTAAATCTAAGAGTATTGAAATTGTAAAAGATATAGAAGATAGTGATGGAGACAAGATAAAAACAAGAGATTTCTTTGACTTTAAAGTAAATATTTCAGGAGCAATAAACTCTGGAAGTGATAAAGTAAGAGTTAGAGGAAATAGTACAGTTACAACTCAAACATATTATTGGTTAGATACTGATCCAGCTCCAACATATGATATACAAGAAATTCCACGAGAAGGGTATGAACTTGCAAGTATAGAGAACAATACAGGAACATTAGATTCTAAAGATCCAATAATTGTTAGAGTTAAAAATAGAATTGATGAAAACAAGGGAAGAATTGAAATTGTTAAGAAAATACAAAATACAGAATATGACACATCAAAATATTCTCTTGTAGGACAAAAATTTAAATTTAAAGTAACTGTAAGTGGAACATTTAAGTATAAAGGAGAAGTGTATGAGGAAAAGTCACTTACATTTGAACCAGAAATAGAAGCTGTTGGTGAAAACGATGTAGGAAAACCTTGGACTTCAGATGAGTTTGTTTGGTATGGTGAAGATGCTCCAAATTTTGTAGTAGAAGAAGTTAATATACCAGAAGGAGCAGAATTCGTTAATATAACACCATCTAGTGGAACATTGCAAAAAGATGGAACAGTAAAAGTTATAGCTTTAAATAAACAAAAAATAGTAGGTGCTTCATTAGATGTTATTAAAATATTAGAAAATTCAGAATATTTAACAGAAGATGAACTAAAGACCAAAGAATTTAAATTTACAGTTCATGTTGATGGATATGAAGATGTTGAAATTGTAACTGATCAATTAAGTAGAGAATTTATAAATGGAGAATATAAGTGGATTTATAAAGGAAATAATGCTCCATATTATACATGGGCATATGGAAATGAACCAAACTATACTATAACAGAACATGATAATCCAGCAGGAACAGAATTTGTTACAGCATATGCAGAAGGAGCAACACTTAATGGTCAAACATTATCTGGAACTTTAAAAGCAGATGAGTCAAAAGACTTTATTGTACAAAATACATTTATTAATAAAGTTGCATTAAAGAAAGGCAATTTAGAATTAACTAAAAAAATAGAAGATCCAAATGATCCTAAAGTATTACAAAATAGAGATTACTTATTTGTAGTTACATTAAGTGGTAAATTTAAAATTGAAGGTGAAGCAGATGAAGTATTACAAAAAGAAAGAACAGTTCAATTTACAAATGATTCACATGTAGAAATTGCAAATAATGAATATGATCCAAATTCTTTTGTAGTAATTCATATAGGTGAAAGTGATATGGCATCATGGGCATCAAAATCTATTGAATGGTATGGAGAAAATGCTCCAACATATAAAGTAGAAGAAAACTTAGCTGGAAGTTATGGTGAACATATTGATCATAGTACAATAGTTCCACCATCAGGAAATTTAATTAATAATCAAACTGTAAAAGTTATTGCTACAAACTATGCTAAGGCAACAGAAAATGGTCAATTAAGAATTATAAAAACATTGGAAAATGCAGAAAAATATGATCCAGAATATATAGCATCAATAAAATTCAATTTTAGAATTATAGTTGATGGATATGATCCATATGAAGTATCAGTTGAAGGTGATCGTTTAGATAACAAATATGTTTGGGTATATGAATCAGGTATATATTCATGGGAGAAAGATCAACCTGCTCCAAACTATACAATAGAAGAAATTAATTTACCAGAAGGAACTGAATTTGTATCAGCAAAGGGACCAGAAGGTTCAACAGTTTCAGGTACAAAAATTTCAGGACAATTAATAGGATTTGAAAATGAAGCAGAATTAAAAGCAACAGATAACTCTTTTATAAATAAATTAAAAGAATCAACAGGAAGTATTACAATTAAAAAAGATATTACACATGAAACTTTAAATGGGGTAGACTTCAAATTTAATTTAACATTGAAGGGTACATTCATTTATAATGGTGAAGAAATTGTAAATGGAACAAAAACATATGAAAATATTTCTGTATCTGGTGGTAGCATATGGAATTCAGGAGAAATTAAATGGTATGGAGATAATGCTCCAGAGTATTCTATTACAGAGGTTGAATCAGATAAAGCAGAAATAGAAAATGTAATAAATGCTTCAGGAAAAGTAAGTAAGAATGGTGCGACAGCAACTGTTGCAACATTTACAAATAAGCCAATTGAAAAAGTTGGAAGATTCAAAATTCATAAAACAATAAAAGATCAACCAGCAAATGAAAATGATAAATTTACATTTAGAATAACAGTAGATGGTTATGAACCATATGAAGTTTCAATAGGAGCAGATGAAACATATATTTCACAAGAATATAAATGGTTTGCTACTGAAGATGCTCCAAAATACAAAGTAGAAGAAGTAAATTTACCAAAAGGTGCAAAACTAGTAGAAATACAAAATGCTGAAGGAGTAATTTCTGATTCAGAACCTTATGTTACAGTTGAAGCTATAAACAGATATGATGAACATAGAGGTAGATTTATACTAAGAAAAGAAATAGTGGAAGATAAAATAAATCCTGCAACACCACAAACATTTGAATTTGACATTACAGTAACAGGACAATTTACATTCCCAGGTCAAGAAAGTACAACATCAGAGATTTGGACAGAACATACATCTATTACAGGTGAAGGAACATATGAATCACCAGAATTTATCTGGTATGGAGATGAAGCACCAGTAGTAAATGTAACAGAAAAAGATATCAGTCAAGATGGAGAAGGCTGGATATTAGAAGGAATTTCAAATAACAATGCAGCACTTTCAGAAAATGATACAATTGAAATTGTAGTTACAAATAGATATGAACCATTTGTTATAATAGATTTAACATTCAAAATGGCAGGAACAGTATGGAACGATAGACCTTTAACTGACGATAAAAACATGGAAGGATCAACACCTAATGGTAAGTTAGATCAAGGTGAAGTTGGTATAGATGGAGTTGAAGTTTACATCTATAATACAGAAACAGGAGAACTTGCTACAATTTATTCAGATAGAAGTAAAAATGAAATTCAACAACCAATTATAACTTCTGGTGGTGGTAAATGGGAAGCACCAAGAGTTCCAGTTCCAAAATCAGGAAGTTATGATGTAAGATTTATGTATGATGGTCAAACATATGAACCAACTAAACCATTAGTAACTGGTAGTGCAGAAGACTTTAGAGGTGGAAGCAATAGTGGTACTAGTGGTAGAGCAAAATACTTAAATGATTCAATGGCAGTTGATGTAAACAGAGATGAAGTAAATGCAAGATTAACTGAAATAAAAGGAAAAACACCAATTGATGGTTCTGGAAATACAGTTGGAACAGCAGTAGGAACAAATGGAGAGGCAACAATTCTATATGAAAAATCATCAGGTGAAAATGAAAATAGAACAACATCTAAAGTAATAACAATAAACAGAAAAGATAGTAGAGTAATTGATCTTTATAAAGCTGAGGCTAGAACTTCAGCAGTTGGATTAACATATCCATTTGATAAGAAAATGCATTTAGAAGACTTTGATATAACACCAACAGAATTAGGTGTTGCATATAGATATGTATATTCAGCAACATATCCATACACATTACACATTAACTTAGGTTTAGTTACTAGAGAACTTGCTGATATGGATGCAGTAAAAGATTTAGTGGAAGCTAAAGTTACTGTAAATGAAAGATTATTAACATACAAGTTTAATAAATTAGCAGATGTAGGAAAAGATGTTTTAAGTAGAGAATCTTATATAAATGGAACAGACGGAAATAATAATATTAAATATCAATTAGGATTTTACAAAACAGATTACTATTATAGAGCTGAAATGTATAAAACAAGCGAAGCTTATGATTATATGGAAACCTTCTATAAATCAATAGGTCAAACATTAGATGCAAGTAATTTAGAAGTTTATTTAAAATATAAGATTAGTGTTTATAATGAATCACCAACTTATAGTGCTACAATAAACGAAATTGCAGATTACTTTGATAGTTCATTTGGAACACCAATAACTACTGAAGTTAAAAAATATGTTCAAACAATTGATGGTAAAGAAACAGATTCAAGTGATTTAGAAACAGTTGCAAGAAGTTCATACATTGATAGCACAGGTGCAGAAGTTACATGGAATGTAACTGAAAAAGGAATCAAAGGTTCTGATGGAATCACATACAACAAGATGACAACAGATGCATTAAAAGGTATGAAACTTGCTAGTGGTGAAAAAGCAGATATATTTGTATACTTTAAAGTACAACCTACATCAGTTGATGGAATTAATAACACAATTGAACTTGCAAATAAATCAAATATTGTAGAAATAACAAATTACTCTACATTTAATCAAGATGGAAGTATTGCAGGTAAAATCGATATAGATTCTGCACCAGGAAATATAAATGTAGAACAATATAATGAAAAAGCATACTATGAAGATGATACAGACCCAGCACCAATATTAGAATTAAACCTTGATACCGAAAATGCAGTAAGATCTATAAGAGGATATGCTTGGGAAGATAAATCTGAAGAAAATGAAGATAATACAGCAAAAGGAAATGGTATTTATGATGAAGGTAAAGAAGCTTTAATTGGTGGATTAACAACACAACTTGTTGAAAAAATAAAATTACCTTCAGAAGGAAGTTATACAGAGTATGACTTTGTATGGCCAACAAATCAAAATTTAGCTTGCCTAGGTGGTAGAACATTTGAAGAATTAACAGGATTTGATAGTACTACTGAAACAGCAAGAACACCAGGTGAAGGTGAAAGAGATGGAGTTGGATCATATGAATTTACAGGAGTACCAGTAGGTAACTACGTTGTAAGATTCATATATGGAAATGATAAATCAAAATTAAATGATACATTTGGAGTTACAGGAGATCCAGTAGCACTAAAACCAGACGGAAGCAAGTTTGCTGAAGGTGAGGAAAATGCTAATATCTTAGTAGCAAACTACGATAATGATATTTATGGAAAAACTTCTGCAATCTATAATGGTCAAGACTTTAAATCAACATTATATCAAATAAATAATAATGAAGATAAAACAGAATGGCATAACTTAAAAGAATATAATGATTACAACACAGACTCAGACTTTATGGATAGTGAAGCAAGAAGACTTGAAACAATGGCAAATTCAAGAGAAATTACAAATGTTAATGGAACAATTTTAGCTACTGCTAACACATATGATTCATTAGCAAATAATAATCCAGAAAAATATAAACCATCATCAAATCATGCTAAATTATATGCTGATACTTATATGATGGCAGATACTGCAAAAATTAATTTCAATCTTGAAAAAATAGATATCAATAGTGAAAATGCAGCGTTGAAAAACTTTGAAGTTGAAACTATTGAAAAGGCTATTGGAGACGGAGCAGTAAGAGTATTCGCAAAAGAAAGAAAAGAAGCTTATGAAGTAAATGATATTGCATTTGGATTAATACAAAGAGCAGAAACAAATATTGTTCTAGATAAAGAAATTAGCAATATAAAATTAACAACAAATGATAATAGAGTAATATTTGATGCAAAATATAATATTGATTATGAAGTAGTATCAGCAAGCGAAAGAAACTTAAAAGATTATGTTGTTATAGCACAAGTTGGTAAAGGAATATTTAGAGACCAATATTTAGTAGCTAAAATAACATTATCAGAAATCGATTCAATCGGTATTGATGTAATGCAAGCAATAAATAAAAAAGAAGATAAATTAACAACACGAGATTACTCAGGAACTCAAAACTTTAGATACATTAATGTTGATGATACAATATTACAAGGTACAACAATTCAAATTGATTATAAATTAACAGCATTAAATGTTGGTGAAGTTGATACAACTAGCGAGGAAATAGCTAATATCACTGATGACATTACTCCAGAAAGAGTAATATCAAAAGAATCTAAGATAAGAGATTTAGCAGTTAAAGTTGCAAAGGATGCAAAAACATTCTCAAGTAACCCACAAGAGGTTAAAGTATTAGATTTAGGTAAATATATTGGTAGAGCATATTATAATGGAAATATCTCAGATGATAAAGTTGTTGCAACAAGAGTTCGTCAAGTTGTAGATTATATTGATACAGATGGAGCATTTACAGCAAACTATAACAATACAAAAGACCATAGTTGGAGAAATACAACAATTAACGAATTATTAGGAAATGGATATGAGACAGATAGATTAATTAAAACATCATTACTTTCTGAATATAATTCTGTTGATAAAAATGGTATTGAATATATTACAGAAAATAGAAATAATATAGTATTAAGTATTGATAACTATAATGAATCAGATAACTTAAACAATGGTGAATTTGAACAAACATTATATCCATATGCAGCAGCAGAGGGAAATGGAAATTACAAATCAGCAATTGATTTAACAGTTACAAAAACAGTTTCAGCAACTGATGATGCAGATAATTTATCATATGATAACATTGCAGAAATTGTAAAATATGAAAATATCTCTAGTAGAAGAGATGAAGCTACAATACCTGGTAATGCAAACCCAGAAGCTGAACAATTTGAAGAATCATTAGCAGAAAGAGACCAAAGTGCTACAGAATTAGTAACATTTACACCACCTACTGGTCTTGAAGTAGATAAAGGAATGACATTACAAGTATTATTCATCTCAGGAATTGCTTTAGTAATTCTTGCAGTTGGAGTAGTAGTAATCAAGAAAACTGTATTAAAATAAAACTGAATAATAAAAAAATGAGGCAGAGTTAATTCTGCTTCATTTTTTATTCT
>CAORJJ010000026.1 GCA_948517135.1 uncultured Clostridia bacterium
ATTTAAAATACTATAAACCTATTTCTCAAAATAATTATTTTTTACATTCTGAGAAATAGGTCTATTTTATATCTAAAACTATATCTAACCAAATTTATAATTCTAGTTTTCTAAAATTTTTTTAAACTTACTATATACATTACTATTGTTATTATCTATTAAATCATCCTTCAACATTTCTTTTCCTCTTTTTTCAAGAGTCTTCTTAATGCCTACTCTTATTAAAGAATGTCTAACACTTAATAAATCTTGTTCTTGAGTATACACTATATTCTTTCTTTGATAGTTTCTTAATGTAAGTTCCAAATTCAAAAGATAATTAAACTCTTTTTCATATTTTAGCTTTATTTCATCAACTTTTTCTCTACTATAAGGTATTATTCCAATTATCATATTATTTATTGTCCAAAAATCATCAATGTATTCTAAATCTTCCTTAGTTTCTTTTTCTTTATCTATCATATCAATTATTTTATATATTATTTTTAAATTTTCATCTAATTCCATAGATTCTCTCCTATTTTAGCAATTAGTCATGTTGCTTGCTAAAATTATACTATAATTTACATATGTAGTCAATATTTTATATTGCTTCACTCCCTTAAACTCTCCACCATCAACTTATTCGCCAATCTAAATCCATAAGCAAAGGCTTGTCTTCTTTCTAAATCAATCAATTCTGCCTCTTTGCTTAAATATTTATCAAATAACTCATAATTTTCCTTTTCTATCGAATTTTTTAATAGCTCGTCTAATTTATTAAGCTCACACCATAAATTGTTTATTTCGTCATTCTCGTCGATTTTAAGCACTATTTTTTCTTGCATTGCATCATACAATTCTTCAATATTTTTTATCATATCTTTTTTACCTTTCTTTTTATAAAAATAATATCTTTTAAATATCAATAATCAAATTCTTCAAAGTATGATGATTACTAGATTTCATAGATTTGTTTTTAAAAAGTGGACGGTTTGAGCTTCGAGGGGGATTGATAATAATCTTCAATTCCCTGCAGGCTGGGCTGAAGCAAAAGAAATAAAATATGCACAAGGATTTAATAGACCTGCTCCTCGTGATTTTGTTGGATATGGACCTCTTACTGCTCCTGAATCTGTAGCACTATATAACTTTACTTTAAGACATAATTTTAGTTTAATGATCACTTACCATACTCAAGGTAGAGTTATTTACTATCAATATCAAGATCAAACTCCGCCTAGAAGTAAAGAAATAGCTAATGAATTTGCCAAAATTTCTGGATATACTGCTGAAGAAGTTCCTAAAAATTCAAGTTTTGCAGGTTTTAAAGACTGGTTTATTTTATACTACAATAGACCTGGCTTCACTATTGAAGTTGGTTTAGGTGAAAATCCAATTCCTGTTTCTCAATTTGCTGGAATTTATAGAGAAAACTTGGGAATTTTAGTTACTGGATTGATGCAATAAAACTATAAAATTAAAAGTACTCACCAAAAGATGGGTACTTTTAATTTTAAATATATTCAATCATTTTATTTCTTCCATTATTCCATACACCATAGAAATATCAGTTGGTACAATATATCTAGCTCCTATTGCTTCTGCAAGTTCTAATACTACTGCACACATTGCTCTTGTACCATCCCACCATTTGGGATTCTCTGCTCTGCTTCTAATTTCATCTAAAGATATTTTTGTATAGTATCTTTCTGTATCTTTCTTTCTACTTTCTAAACTCATCATTATAGGCTCAGATTCATCTTCAAATAAAGTATTTTTTTCATAATTTATCCCAGATTCTAGTGCAAATAACTTATGTCCTCCACCTGCTAAAATTAATATATCAGATTTTTCTGTTGGAAGATTTAGTCTTTCACGAACAAATTTCCTTACATCACCCAATTTACTAGTGGGAATGTCATTTATTAAGTCTGGAAAATTGTTTGTAATATCTACAACTCCAAATGATGAATTTACCATTTCCTTTATTTCATTATCATAAATTGCAATTTCAGTAGAACCTCCACCACCAATAAGAACAGCAACTTTTTGATTTACATTTCTTACTGCACCAAAAACTGTTAATTTATTTTCTTCATTTTGAGAAATTATATTAAAACTACAATTTGTTTCTTTACTAAATAAAGTTAAAAATTCATCTTTTTGAACATTATCTAAGTTTCTAAAAATACTCGTTCCACAAACATATACATCTGAATATGTACTTTTATATTTTAAAACTATGTCAATTAATTTTCTAATATCACTTTCTAATAACTTATTTTCCTTTTTGTAGTTTTTCTTAAATTCAATTGTTTCAGTACCTAAACGATTTATTTTACTCTCATCAAATAAATCTATCTTTGTATTAGTTGAACCAACTTCTATTATAACTTTCATTATTCTACCTCCACATATCTCCATTTATATGTTCTATTAATGCCATTATAAATGCATTTCTTGTTAAATCAATTCTTGATATTTCATCATGTGTAAGATAACTTATTCCACCTTTTCCTTTATTTAATCCCTCTTTTTGGAAAATTCCATCCATTACTTTTCCAAGTTCTGTTTCTAGTATTTCATTAATATATTTTTCTGGTATCTGAAATCCTTGACTCATTCCTACACTTTGTAATCCTTCTTTACTTTCTACAACTGCTGCATTAAAATCTATCCATTCTCCTAAAAGATTAGTTATTCCAGCCTCTGAAGATATATAATAGTCTACCTCTATATTATTTTGTTTTGCATATTCTTTTAAATTTTTTACTCTATTCTTTGCTCCTTGCAAAATCTCTTCATTTACTGGTTGATCTCCTACTTCAGAACTTACTGCAACACCTTCAATTTCTATATTATCAAAGTATTTCTCAAATGCTTGTTTAGCTCCTTCTATTTTTCCTGGATTCTTAGTTCCCATTAATATCTTCATTTTATTTTCCTTCCTTTCTTTTCTGCATATGATATGTGCATTTTGCAAGTATTGATGTTGGTATTATTTTAGAAAAGAATTTTGTGCATTTTATTTGAAATCCTGGTACTATATAAAATTTATTTTTTAATAATTTATTTACTGCATATTGTGCAACATACTCACTTGAAAGCGAGCTTATCTCGAATTTAACATTTGCTACATTATTAAAATTTGTTCTAACAGGTCCTGGACATAATATACTTATTTTTACATTTGATTTTTCCTTTCTTAGCTCTTCTCTTATAGCTTCAGAAAGTCTTACTACGTAATTTTTGGATGCATAATATGTTGCCATTAGCGGTCCTGGTAAAAAACCTGCAATAGAAGCAACATTTAGTATTTTACCTGAATCCTTTTTCTTCATATCCTGTAAGTATAATTTTGTTAAAATGTGCATTGCTGTTATATTTGTATCTATAATACTTAAATCTTTTTCTATATCTGTTTTACTAAAATTTCCAAAATCTCCCAATCCTGCATTATTAACAAGAATATCTATATCTCCAACTTTTTGATGTAAATTTATACATGAAACTCTATTTGATAAATCTACACTTAAGTATTCTACATTTACTTTATAATTATCTATTAGTTCTTTTTTCAAATTTTCTAATTTTTCTATATTTCTTGCAACTAGAATTATTTCATAATTTTTTTTAGCAAATTCTCTTGCAATATCTCTTCCAATTCCAGAAGATGCACCTGTAATTAAAACTTTCATAATTTCCCCCATTTATAAAATTATTATATTTCATTTTATATTTTTGTCAAGGAAAATAAATTTATGCACATGAAAAGCGTGACGGAAAACTCCGTCACGCTAAAATACAAACTTAGGTTTCTTCTTTCTTACTTACTTTCCATTCAGCTGTTCAATGATTACTTTCAGGAAATACTGCAGTGTGTGCTCCTGCATATCCACCAGCATCGCCTTGGACCAGTCCTCAATCTGGAATTCCAGGATTTCTTTGGTCTTGGCCTGGGTAAGGTTGGGAAGGTAATTTTTCATTGCCGAAAGCAAAACCTTCATATTTCGGGTGTTCTTTGCTACGCATTCCCTTACAAGGTCTGCCAGATTGTACTCACTCAGCCAAAGGGATCTGATGACATCCTCCTCATTTTTGCAGGTCTTTACAACCTGTTCAAAGGATACAGGTTCAATGTCCGCATGGTTCTCATCCTCATATTCTTTATCCCACTGGACAATTTTATCGAGGATTTCCTGATTTACAACTCTACCGAGAATAGCTCCGCCACTGTCCTTCTTGAAGTCACTTGCTTCGAGTGAGTATGCAACCTCGTTAACAACTGTGACAATATCCTTATAGGTAAGGTTTCGATAGATAACATCGATCCCTTTCCGCATAGGAATGCTGTCTGGCGTTTCTTTGGCGGTTTTCTTCAGAATCATACGTGCTGCCACATACTTGTTATCTCTGATTGCAATGATCACTGCATGCTCCGTACCTTCTTCCAGGTCAACCATTACAATACTGCCGACATCGATGGTATTGCCGATAATTTCCTTCCGCTCTTTGAGCGAAAACTCTTTCACTGGTTTGACGTCAGCAGGAGCATTTTCGGATATAGCTTCCTCATATGGCTTGCAGTTCACATTGTCAATTGCGAACTTTTCCGCCACTTTCCGAACATCATCCACAGTTGCCACTTTGATAAGCCTCTTGCACATGTTAATCTCCAGGGCATTGATGCCGATGGCCGCTTTAAGATCCTCAAAAGACTTGTCGGTTAATTTTACATAGTAATTCTTCATAGTATTCTCCTTTCAGAATAATTGCATTTTGTTGTTTACTACAAATACATTAACAAGTTTCTGTTTCTTTTAGACCTCCTAAGTTATATTTTTTTATAGCTCATGCTTGAAATTCTTTGCATAATAACTATAAAATATCATCTCTATTATACTATATTTTTACACAAAAGTAAATACTTTATGTAAATTTGTAGCATTAAACAAAGTGGACTCTTTAAGAATCCACTTCTATATGTATTATCTTCCTTCATCTGTTGCTTCTTGCATTTTTGGTTCCTGAGAATTTTTCCCTTTATTTTTTACCCCTTCTATAATTTGTTCTTGAGCTTCTATATTCTTTGAATCTTTATCTATTGAAGGAGTTAATTTATCAACAACACCTTGTGCCATTCCTTGTAGAAATCCTTTAAATCCTTTACTAACTGCTGATTTTTGTCTTGATAACTTTGCAGTAGCAATTGTTTTATAATCTTTAGCTTGATCAATACCATTTTCTACTTTATCTGAAACAAAATCAATACCATCTTCAATTTTATCTGCCACAAAATCAGTTCCTGATCTTACAGCACCTAATCCTATACTTGTTAGAGCTCCAATTGTAGCAACACCTTTATATGTTTTCTTTCCAAATTCAAGTGCACCTTTTTTTACAGCGGTTTTTCCATTTTCTATTGCTTGCTTTCCACTTTGTATTGCTTCTTCTGCTGTTAGTACTGCGGCGTCTTTAAGTTCTACTGCTGTTTCCTTAGTGTCTTTTACCATTTTTTTAAATTTAGAAGAAACTTTAAATCCTTTTTCTGCTGCTGTCTTTGCAATTCTAGATGAAATCGAATCTCTTTCTATACGTTTAGAAGCATTTTTATAAATTCCATCTTGCATTTTTTCAGCTAAACCTTTAGGTCCAAATAAAGCTACTCCTTTTGCAATAGCTCCTGTTATCTTTATGTCTCTTAAAGCTGCTTTAGATTTTGCATTTACTGAGCGATCATTTACTTTCTTTACTTTATCTGTAACTAATTTACTTCTTCCATCATATACCTGTTGCCACCCATCATTCTCTCTATTTTTATTTGCTCTTTCTCTTGCAATACTCATTTGATCTAAATCAGCTCTAGCATCAACATCGTGATATGCTTGTTTTCTAGCATTTATTTCATTTTCAATAGATTTTTTTGCCTTTTTAGCTTTTGTATTTACAGTTTTGGCAGCACCTCTAACTCCATCAGCAACAGAAAAACCACGTTCAGCAACTCCTTCCATAGCCTTTCCAATTTTAGATTCTTTAGATACAAACTGCATTCCCTTTTCTGTTACTTTTTCTTGCATTGATTTAGCAAGGCCTTTCTGTCCAAATAGTACTAAACCTTTTCCAACTAAAGAAGTTACCTTTGATGCACTTATAGCCATTTTTGCTTTCATATTAGTCATTTTACTTTTGGCATTTGTTACTGCACCTGTTACTACTTTACTTCTGTCTGCATTACTTTTTTCCCACGCTTTATTTGCTGCATCTCTTATACCTGCTGCACCACCTAAAGCAACTTCACTTTCAATTTCAGAAAAATTAATATCTGAAAAACCTTGGTCAATATCTGCAATTTTATTGCTAATTCCTCTAGCAGTTGCTTCAAGCGCAACACTTGGTAATGCTTTTGTAATTTCAGCAAATTTTTTCATATCTTCTCTTATATGTTTTTCAGCTTCAGCTTTAGCTCTTTGATATTCATTTTTTAATTGATCAAAACTTTCTATTTTTTCATCATTTGGCATCTTCTATTCTCCTACATTTGTATTTTAGCTAATAATTGATTTATGTTATTCATTCTCATTTCTTTACTTTTTCTTATTTTTTCTAATGTTAAATCTATCTTTTCAACAGATACTGAATCTAAATTAATCATTCCACCATCTGCAAAAATATCACCTAATTTTTCTATTTCCATAATCATTCACCTATCCCATTGCTAATTTGAATTCTGAATTTATCGTGTCTCTTAACTGTTCAATCGTTGCTATAAGAGTTATTGTTTGTTCACTTATTACATTAATAATTTCATTATTAGAATTCTCAACATTAACTAATTCAGATTCCATCTTTTGAATAACATCTTTTTCTAATTTAGAATTTCCTGATATTTTATTTATAAGTTTATTTATAAATTCAATAATTAAATTTCTTTTTTTCAAAACTGTTAAACTTGCACTTCTATATTTTACTATTTCTTCAAATTCTTCTTTTGTTGCTGTTATACATTCTTCTAATTTAATTTCACATTGTTCTATTATTTCTTTATAACCATTATATTTATTTACTAATGCTTCTAATTTTTTCTCGTATAATTCTAATGGATCAGTTAATTCTTCTAATAATTTTGTATACTTATCAAACTCAGCATGATTTAATGTTGTATCAATAACATGTTTAAAATATTTTTTTCTTTTAATATATTCAGAATACTTTGATGTTTGCAAAAATACTTCTCTATCTTCAATAATCTTTTTAAAATTAGCTATAGCAATTTTTTGATTTGCTTGTATTTCTTGTATTTCTACTGATATATTTATAAATTGCTCTTTTCTTTGATTATAAATTTTTTGGAATTCATTATTGTATCTTTCCAATATTTTATTTTTTTGTTCTGAATACTCTTCTATTGATCTTCCATAATACTCAATTTGGCTATCAATATTTTTTTCTATAGCTTCAATTTTTAATTTATAAGAATTCTCTAATTCTCTATTAAATTTTGCATATAAAAGAGTAGCTGATTGAACTTCAAGATCACTTAACTCTTTTAACTCTTGCATTAATTTAGCTCCAATATTTTCCATATATTCCCCCAAATTACATAATATCACTTACATCTATTTCAGATAATAAACCATATTGTTTATCATATTCCATAATTCTATTATATAGTGTAACTTCTCTTTCTCTTAATTCTTTATATAGCTTTAATAGCTTAGCATCTGATAGTTCCCCATAATTAATTTCTTTTCCCATGATATTTATAACTTTTGTCTTTTGCATAATTTGCTCCTTTTATACTAATATATATTACTATTTTAACATTTTTTTATAAGATTTTTTTATAAGTTACATAAATGATATTATAATTTAATAAAAATGAGATTTATGGACAAAAAAAGTGAAATTTAAGAACGAACTGTTCCTAAACTTCACTTTTAACTAATTTACTTGCCTTCCACCCTTTATCCAAACAGAAACACTACCATCTTTACAATAAAAAATTCCATTTCCGTCATTATCAACATATACTGGCTCTGTCATATTTCCAGTACAATCATAAAATATTGTATTAGCAAGTTTTTTTCCAACATTCATTTGAATACAACCACCATAACTATCAGACATAACTACTGCTAATCCTGAATTTGGATGATCATAGTCTCCTAATCTTGTAAAACCAATAACATTTTTGTCATACAAATAATCTATTTGTTCACCATATGCAAAATATTTTCTTATTTTCATAAAAAGGTCTAACATTGGTTTCTTTGAACTAACTTGTTTTTCAGGTATCCCATAATAATCTCCATAAAATACACATGGAAATCCATCTTTTCTTAATAATATAAGAGCATACGCTAATGGTTTAAACCAATCTAAGATCCATGATTCTAATGCTTGACCTGGTTCTGTATCATGATTATCTACAAAAGTAACAGCTTTACTAGGATTACTTCCTACTATTGTTCCATCAAATATATGGCTCATATTAAATTCACCATTACTTATTGAAGCTCTATATAAATTATAATGTAATGGTACATCGAAAAGTGACATACAACCATTAGTTTTTTTTATGTATTCATTTATTACATCTATGTTTGAACTCCAATACTCTCCTACTGCAAATAATCTCTTTTCTGTATCTTTTCCCATCTCCCATAGCCATTCTGGGTAAAATTCTGCTCTAATATGTTTTACTGCATCTAATCTGAATCCATCTACTAATGTTGTGTTTAAGTACCATTTTCCCCAGTTTTTAAGTTCTTTAACAACATCAACATTATTTAAGTCTATATCTGCACCCATTAAATAATCATAGTTTCCATTTTCTTTATCTACATCTTCATCCCAATGCTTACCATAAAATTTATAAATTGCTGCTGTACCCGTATTTTCATCCCAATCTATTCCATGAAAATGAGTCCAGTTCCATTTAAAACTTGAATACGCATCTCCTCTTCCTGGAAATGTATATTTGGTCCAAACTCTAATATTTTTAGCCTCTGTTAGGCTTACATTTCTGTTACTTGAATCATCCTGAACTGCTAATACCTCTTCTGTTTCATCAGCACCCATTTTATGATTTAAAACAACATCTGCTAAAACTTTTATATTATTTGAATGCAATATTTTTATTGCTTCTATGTATTCTTCCTTTGTTCCATACTTCGTTGGAATAGCCCCTTTTTGATGAAATTCACCTAAATCATATAAATCATATACACCATATCCAACATCGTCTTTACCACCTGCACCTTTATATGCTGGTGGTAACCACAAATGTGTTACTCCTATGTTTTCTAAATGTTTTGATTCTTTTGTAAGCTTATTCCAAAGTGTAGAATCACTAGGTAAATACCATTCGAAATATTGCATCATTGTATCGTTTACTCTAGGCAAATCTATCACTCCTAAATATTTATTTTACTAATTTTAGTATTTCTTCTTTTTTATCCATTATAGTTTTATAACCTGTTTCTACAAGTTTATCTGCATTGTCTATTTCTAATAGACTTGCTCCTCTTGCATCTATTTCAATTGCTAAATCTGAGTCTTTTTGTGCTTTTCTAACATCTTTAAGTGAAAATATATCAACAGTTCTTAATAAAATAGCTAATATATCATTCTCAGGCTCATAATCATCTATTCTAAAACTTAATGCAAGTGTCTTATCTGCTCCCATATCTTTTAAAATTTGTATAGGTAAATTATCTTTTGTTCCCCCATCTATAAAATTATATTTATCATATTCACATGGAGTATATATTCCTGGAAAAGACATACTTGCTCTTGTTGCTTTTGCAATTGGTGCATCATAAATATAATCTATATCATCATTTTTTAAATTAAATTTCTTAGATAAAAATATACATTCTTTTGTTGAAATTGTATCAACAGTGCAAATTGCATATGGTATTTCAATTTGATTCATATTTGTAATATCTTTATCTTTTGAAACATTCTTTACTAAATTTTCAATATTTTCACCATCTATTAATCCAGAAATTTGAGCAACTCCTGATGTAAGATATGTATAACCAGCTTTAAATATTGGTTTTTTCTTTATTTCAGTAAGTACTTTGTAGTTTTCAAGTGTTCTCCTTTTTATTTCTTCTACACTATACCCCATTGCATAAAATGTTGCAAAAATACTTCCTGAACTCGTTCCTGATAAAAAATCAATTTTTATTCCTAGCTCTTCTAATGCTTTTAGTGCACCTATATGAGCTAATCCTTTTAATCCTCCTCCAGCTAATGCTACACCTAAACTCATTTTATTGTTCTATTTCTTCCTTTCTTTTTACATATAATGTCTGTGTTGGATATGCTAAGTCTATATTTTCTTTTTCGACTAAGAATAATAAACTGCATAAAACATCTTGTTTTGCTTTTAAAAATGGTACATATTCTGACTCCTTTAAAAACAATACTACTTTTATATCATTACTATATGCTGTAATGTTTATTAGACTTACTTGTATAGTCTCTTTTATAACTTTAGGATCATTTTCCAAAACAACCTTTATTTCTTTAACAATTTTCTTTATTTTTTCGGAAGATGTTTCTAAACTCAAGTTTAATATACATTCAAATCTTCTACTTGTTAATCTGTTCCAATTAATAACATATGAAGATGTTATTACAGAATTTGGAATTGTAACAACTGAATTATTAAATGATTTTATACGTGTACTTCTAAATGTAATATCTATTACAGTTCCTTGGTATTGATCTACTTCAATCCAATCTCCAATTACAAATGGTTTATCTGTCAATATTACCACACCACTTATTAAACTTTTTACTAATTCTTGAGCAGCTAGTGCCACTGCCGCAGATGCAAATCCTAATGCTGCAAATAGACCACTTAAGTCTTCTGCATAACCAGTTTCTGCTAAAACAATAAAAATATATATCATCCATATAACAAATCTTGTTATTGTACATAAAAACATATTTACAGTTTTATTAGTTGGATCTCTAAAAAATCTTTTTAAAAATATAGAGTCACTATTAATAAAACTTGTAACTATTTTAAATACATAGTATATAATTACAAGTTTATATATTTTATTCATTATATATAATACTTGAGCATTTGTAGGTAGTATTTTTATCATACAATAAATTCCAATTAATATAAACATTATGTTTAATGGTCTATACATACTACTATCTTTTGGACTTCTCTTGCTTTTTATGATTTTATAATAGGTTTTTATTATTATTTTTGAGAAAACAGTTCTAAAAATTATAAAAAACAATAATACAGCTATTGATATTTGTAAGTCAAATATTTTTAGTAAATCATTCAAATTTATTGATGATAGCATTTGTTTAATACTTTCCATTTTTTCCTCCATTATAATACTACATTGTAATTATATATTAAAAAAAAATAAAAGTATACCTTTTTAACAAATTTTTCAAATAACCAAAAAATAGTGTCATTTTATTGACACTATTTACTCTAGCCATTAATTTTATAGTATTCAGCAATGAGCTTGTCTAATTCTACACTCACCTTATATATTTTAGAGTAATCTTCACCTTCAGAAATACACCTATTAAGTTCATTTCTTAATCTACATATTTCTTCATTTAACATACTAATCACTCCCTTTTTTTCTAAAATATTTGATATTTTTTAGTATTGCTACTTTGTATATCTAAATTAAAAATACCACAATATTCGCTTAAAGTCAAGAAATTGCAAGGGATGTAGCCTAATTTTCGTGCGACATATTTCGACATTTGTTCGACATTTGATTAAAAATGATTAGTAATATAAACGTTTCTAGGGAGTTACTTATTTTCTGTCTTAGAATCTTTCTTTGTTTTAATTATAATATAAACTATTGAACACACAAATATTACTAATGACAATACTTGTGATGCTCTAAGATTAAATAGCATTAAACTATCTGCTCTTATTCCCTCTAAGAAAAATCTAATTCCTGAATATAATAAACAATATAATCCGAAAATTTGACCTTCAAATTTTCTGTGATTTTGTAATATTTTTAATACGATAAAAATTATTAATGTTGCAACTAATTCATAAAAGAATACTGGATGCACTTCTATATATCCTTCTACCGTTCTAATTCCCATTCTGAATATAGACATAGTTTGTGCTCCATATGCTTCAACATTAAAAAAGTTTCCAAGTCTACCAATACATTGCGCAAGTGCTACATAAGGTACAACATAATCAAATAAATTTAATACATTTATTTTTCTAATTTTGCAATAAACTAATATTGTAATAGCCCCCAATATTAGCCCACCATAGATTGCTAATCCTCCATTTCTGAAATCAAATATTTCAGAAATATTTTGAGAATAATAACTTAAATTAAATATTACATAATAAAGTCTTGCTCCAATTGTTCCAAATATAATTCCTAATACTGTACAAATTAATACATCATTGTATTCAATATCAAATTTTTGCTTTGCTATTTTAGATAAAATTAAAGCAAGAACAATACCTAGTACAATGCATACTGCATATTTGTACACTGAAATTCCAAAAATTGTAAAAGCAATTTTGGATACTTCAAAACTTAAATTTAATCCTGGAAATGTTACTATATTCATTTTTTCAACCTCCTACTACAATTATTTTATAACTGATATTACTTTTAAGTTCTCTACAAAGACTTCTTTTAATACTTTTTCTATATAACTTTTATCAATCTCATTTATTGCATTAAAATAATCTAATGAATTTATATTTTTGAAATAATCTGAAACAAGTGATGTTGCTATATTTGATACATCATTATAGTCTTTAACAATTTCTCCATATATTTTCTTTTTAATTCTTTGAAAATCCTCTTCTAATATTCCATTTATTTTAATTGTTTCAATTTTGTTTGTAATTTCTTTTATAACATCTTCTATATCATCTGTTTGAAATTGAATCATTACATGACTATATGTTTTTGAAAATTCATAATCAATTGTAGGAGCTGATATTAATTTTCCTTCCTCATATAATTTTTCAAAAGTTTTTGAACTTTTTCCAAACAATATATTTCCAATTATATCTATTGCTAAATCTTTTTTTATTTTATCTGATTTTAAATCATTATCTTTGTAAGCCATTAATACAAGTGGCATACTTATATTCATTTTTTGTTCTATATATGGTTTTACAATTTCTGTCTGTTCTTCATTATATATTCTAACGGTTTCTTTGTCTATGCTTTTCATTGTAATTTTTGATTTTACTTTTTCTGAAATCTCTTCAGGATCAAAATCTCCTACAATAACAAGTATCATATTATCTGGTCTATAAAATGAATTATAAATTTTATATAATTTATCTTTATCAATTTTCGCAATTGTTTCAACAGTACCTGCAACATCAATATTAATTTCATTATCCTTATACATTGCTTTCATTGCATTCATATATACTTTCCATTCAGGATAGTCATCATACATCATTATTTCTTGTTGAATTATTCCACGTTCTTTTTCAACATTTTCATCTGTAAAATATGGATTTTGTACATAATTCATAAATTCATCTAAAGCATCATCAAAATGTTCTGTACACTCATATAAATATGCTGTATGGTCATTTGTTGTATAAGCATTAGCATCTACACCTATTGATGTAAGAACATCTAAACTATTTTTTCCATTTTCTTGTTCAAATAATTTATGTTCTAAATAATGAGCAATTCCATCTGGAACAACTGTTAAATTTTCTTCTCCTGGCGCATAAAATTTATTATCAACAGATCCAAAGTTTGTACTCCAAACAATATATTTTTTTCTAGTTTTTTTAGGAAAAACCATTAGTATTAATCCATTATCTAACTTTTCTGTATATAATTTTTCTTTTATTTGTTTATTTTCAGTAACTTGCACTTTACACTTCCTTTCCAGTTAAAAAGTAAATTGTATCAATATCAATAGAATTTGCAAATTCAACAATTTGTTCCTTAGTAACTTTATTTATATTATCCATATATTCTTGCAAACTTAAATTCGTTTTTGAAATTTCTTGACCAATATAATAAACTATTTCTGTGTCTTGCTCTTCTTCTACATTTCGAATTCCAGAAATTAAAAATGTTTTTGCATTACTAATATCCTCTTCTGAAAACTCACCTTTTTTTATGTTCTCTAATTGGACTTTTATAAGTTCTACTGCTTTTTCATAATTTTCAATTTGAATTCCGCATCTTATAAATATATTTTTCTTTTGTTTGTAAAATACACTTTTAGCTGAATATGCAAGACTTGCTTTTTCTCGTACATTTTGGAAAAGCATTGAAGTTGCACCATTTCCTAAAATACTATTATAAACATTTCCTACTGCTCTTAAATTATCCATTTTTGTATTTATATCTAAACCAATTACAAGTTTTCCTTGTGTTACGTCACTCTCTTCTTTTACTTCACGTATTTTATCCACATTTTGTTTACTATCTGTGGAATCCAATATATAATTTTCTTCTCTAGGATTTAACTTTTCAATATTTTCGTTATTTCTTAAGAATTCTTCTATATTTTTCTCATCTATATTTCCAGAAATAAATATGTCTATTTTGCTATTTTGAATCAGCCAATTATAATAATCTGTAATTCCATCTATTGTAATACTATCAACATCTTCTACATAACCATATTTATAAAGTCCAAATCCATTTTCTCCATACATTGTTGATATACAATTTTCTAATGCATAACTGTCTTTATCATCAATTTTGCTTTCAATAACGTCTTTTAAATTTTCCTTTTCGACTTCTAAAAAGCTAGCCTTCAATTTTCCATTTTCTCTAACTGGATTAAATACTATATCTAAAAGATTTTCTAAATTCATCTTTAATATATTTTCATTATTTAGTGCATATTCATTACTTATTGATTCTATACAGAACTTAAGAACTACATTATCTCCCATTTTATCAACACCACAATTGAATGATGCTCCATACATATTTTCAAGTTCTTTGCTAATTAAATATTGATTTGGTAACTTTTCAGTTCCTCTTCTAATCATAAATGGAACTAACGCATTTTTTGTAACTGTCTCCCTTTTTAAAGGTATTGTAACTATTATACAAGTTAAATCTGTCTTGTATAAATCAGTTTTTATAAAATGTGCTTTAATTCCTTGTTTTAATTCAACACTTGTTTTACTCATTAAATTCTCCTTCATTTTTATAGTATTAGTTATTTTTTCCAAAATTATACATTAAATTCTAACAAATTAAGTCCAATTTCATTACTTAATTTTCTTCCAACTTCACCATCTATTTTCCTAACAATTATTTCTGAAGTTGCTGAAATTCTAGCTTGTACCAAATGCCCACCTTTAACAATTCCATCTTCATCTCCAAAATTAATATGAATATGAAGATATACATCTTTATCTTTTCTTGTTACATTTCCTACTAAAGATGTAATTTCAAACATTCCTTCAAATGTCTTTGTATTATATTCTTTAGTTTTCACATTAAATACGCCAATTTCAACAAGTTCACTAGCTCCAAGCCCTGTTATTTCTGCAAGTTTTATATCTTCTTTTTCACACAATTCTTTCAAACAAGTTATTACTTCTTCACCTTTATTTAACCTAACAACATAGTTTTCATTAAATTTTCTGTATTCCATATTGTCTCCCCCTATATTAAATTTTGAATATATATTATCATAAGTAAATTTATATTACAATTGTTAAAATATATTAAAAAAGGTTTTACTATAGCAGGAAAAAGAAATTATTCTAATAGATATTGGTCTAAAGAAGATAAATTAAACTTAGTAAATTTAGTTATTATTAATAATGTTGTAAAAAAATAAAATTGATACAAGTTAATTACATAGATGAGTTAAAAGATATTATAAATTTGATGAAAATAGATTAATTAAAACTAGGAAATTCATTAATATTAGAATATGAAAATATGAAGTTAAAAATCGAAAATAAACAATAGAAAAGGTTATATTATGAAAGTGAATAGAACAGTTATAGTATACAAAAAATAAAGACATTTTAAATCAATATGAAGTCGATAGAATAGATTTAAATTATAGAAATACATACAAATTATGGTTATAGAAGAATAAATACAATAACAAGAAGAAGAAGAGAAACTAATTGGATAGTTTCTAATAATTAAGTACGAAGTTCAATTATAGTTTAAATATTTTTTATGTCTACTTTTTATTGACTAGTTAATTATACTGAAGAATTTCTATAAGTATTTAGGTTTTTGGTAACAATTTATAAAAAATATTACTTAAAATTTGCAAAAAAAATTCATTTATTTAAATATTGAATAAATAAACTTTTTTTATTATAATATAAAAAACAAAAGAAGGAGCTTTTTATGTCAATTATTGAAAAATTAATTGTAATACTAGATAATGCAAAAGTTATTGGTGAATATAAAAATAGTGATGAAGTAAAAAATGAAATTTTAACTAGAATTTACAATTTAGACAATACTATTGGTTATGACAAATTAAAATCTCATATGGATAAACTAAAAATTATAGAATATGAACCTAAAAAACCAGACTATAAAGCTGGGTATGCTGTATATGGAACTAATAACATATATATAAATAAAGATGCTTCTAAATTAAGTCAAATGGAAATCCTTGTTCATGAGTCAATTCATTCACTTCAAAAAAATTTATTTTTTCAAGGAAAAAATATTTCTGGCTTTATTGAAGGTGCAACTCAAAGCTATACTAATAAAGCATTCAATAAACACTATTCATCATCTATTGGTAAAATGAAAATAAATATACCTAGAGGTGTATATTTTTTAGAAAGAGCTATATTTAATTCAATGGCAATAGCTCTTGGAGATAATTATGCTAAAAATTTTGCACTTAAAGGAGATAATACTGCTCTTAAAACTTTTCAAGAACTATATGGGAAAGATTTATATGAAAAAATGAGAATTTTCTCAAATAAAAAGTCTAAAAACTTTGACCAATATGAAACTCTTCAAAATGAATTTTTAAATAGAGTATACAATAGAAAAATTCATAATGTAAAGTCTATAGATGATGCGAAAGAATATTTTACTGAATTAAGAGAACTTCAAAATAATAGAATTTTTTCTGGAAAAGATACATATTTTGAAAACTTTTATAAAAAAAGATATAATTTTATTACAAATGATTTAAAAACAAAAGGGTATGATATATCTTCTCTTGATGAATTTTCATATAGAGAAATACAGCTATATCCAGTAAATTCTCAAAACAATAAAAAAAATATGTTAAAATCATTTCTATTAAATAATGCAGAATCTAATTCATTAGAACAATTTAAAAGATATAGATACACTAAAGATGATAAAATTTTAGATATTATTACTAAAGATGGAATTCCTTTCTCTTATGGATATTGTGATGACTATTCTAATTTTAAACAAGCGTCTTTTATTAGAAAAAAGGACGATAATAAGCAATTTGATACATTTTCTAGTCTTAAAGTATCTGTACATTTTGATGATAAAGGAAAATTAATTATGTCACAAGCTAAAGATATTAATTCGTCATTAGATGAAAATTTAATATTAGAAGAAACAGATCTTATGGTTACACCTGAAGAATGGGAAAAGAAAAAAATAGAATTAGAAGAAACAAAAAAAGCATTGGAAAATGAAGGAATTCTCAATAAGATAAAAAATAGTTATACACATTTAATTTCTATTTTAAAAAATAAAAATCAGAAAAAACTTCCAGATGTAGCAGAATCTACTCCAAATTCTTATATAAATAATAGCCCTCAAAGTACATTTTCTGAAGAATTACGTAAGGGCGTTCCACCTTTAGAAGAACAACTTCGAGTAGCTCAAAATTTACAAAAAAATAAAAAAGATGATATAGAAAAATATGATAATGCTCAAGGTAGATGAAATTTTATCAAGAAAACTTACTAATTGTATAATTGCCCTTTGGAGAACACAAGAAAATCAGTTATTTTAAAATTTCGATTCTATAATTTTAGTTAAGGTAATAAAAAACTCCAGCTAGTGCTAGAGCCATTTTTGACGATATATTCTTCTATGCACCGCTCTTTCTCTAATCAAAAATTAGAGTATGCCAAAAGGATTTTCTCCTAAAGTTAACTTCTATTGCTTGGAGTTTTTCTCCAATGGAGACGCCAATCAGTCAAGTATTAAAGTGCTTAATATTACTAGCTTTTTTAGTTCAAAAGTAAAAATGTTAAGTTTATGTTAAGTTTATTTTTTATAAATATATAAAAATCAATCGCTGGAAGTATTGAAAATGCTATATTTTTATTTTTTAATTCAAAAAACATATAAAAAACGACAAAGCACTGATATACCAGTATTTTGTCGTTTTTTCATGGAGGCGCCACCCGGATTTGAACCGGGGATCAGAGTTTTGCAGACTCGTGCCTTACCACTTGGCTATGGCGCCATAAAATAAAAAAATGGAGCAGGTAACGGGAATCGGACCCGTAACTAATCCTTGGCAAGGATTTATTTTACCACTAAACTATACCTGCATTTTTAATATTAAATTTTAGTATGTTGGCTAAAATTAAAGCATAACTATAATAACAAAAAAAATCAGAAAAGTCAAGTTAATCTTTTAATATATTTAAGTAAAATTTTATATTTTTCTTCATTGAAGAATTCCTTTAAACATGTTATATTTATATTGTATTCTAAAAAATAAAAAAGATTACAAAAATAAATAAAAAAGAGGTTATTTATGAAAGAAAGATATCAATCTAAAGTTGCGGTATTCCTAATGCTTACTAGAAATAATAATACTGAAATACTTATGCAAAAAAGATATAACACAGGTTATATGGATAATTTATATGATATGGCTTGTAGTGGACATTTAGAACATGGAGAATCATTAGCTCATGCAACAATTAGAGAAGCTAAAGAAGAAATTGGAATTGATGTAGATGAAAAAAATTTAAAACTAGTTGCATTAATTCATCCTTATAATGATGATTATCTAAATGTATTTTTTGCAAGTAATACATATGAAGGTACACCAGAAATTAAAGAACCTAATAAATGTAGTGATTTACGCTGGTTTAATATAAATGAGCTTCCTGAAAATACAATGCCACGTATAAAAAATGTTTTAAAAAATATGAATATGGGAATTATTTATGATGATTATGAATTTTCTATTCAGAAATCTTATTTAGATAAAAAGCACTAGTGTAAAATAATAAAGAAGTAGTAAATACTTACTACTTCTTTTTAATTCATTAAATTATTCAACAATTTCCCCATATTTGTTGTTTTCATTAACTGATGGTTGGCAAAGAATTACTAGTTCTATAATCCAACCTACAAATGGAACTAAAGCAATGAAAAACCATGCACCACTTCTGTTAGTATCATGGAATCTTCTCCAAGCTAGAGATAAACTTGGTATTATAACAGCAAGTGAATATATTCCTACTAAAATAGGTAATTTTAATAGTCCTGCTACAAAACTAAGAACAAATGACGCAATAACATTAAATAATACTGCCATCCAATAATCTCTTCTTGTTGATCTTCCTTCGAATTTTCCAAAGTTTTTCCACATTTTTTTGTACTCTTCCATAAAAACCTCCCAAATTAATATATTATAAATATACATCATATTAATTTTTTTTACAATATTTTTCGACAATTTTTTTATAATGATTGACACATATTCAAAAATTTTATATTATTAACCTGAAGTAACTAGCAGTTTGTACTTAAAATATTAAGGAGTGATTTTATGATTATACGGTTACCTGAAAATTTTATTTACACTACTCCAGGAAAACAAGATTGTGCATATGTAAAAAACAACATACTTTATATTGAAGGATTTGTAAATTTCGAAAATCTAATGTACAACTTAGCATATTCCATATATGGATATGGTGTATGCTACTATTGTGGTGAAGAATTATCTACAAAAAATAGAACCTTAGACCACATCTATCCTCGTAGTTGGGGTGGCATTAGTTTACCAGACAATTTGCGTCCAAGCTGTAAAGCATGTAATCACAAAAAATCTGATATGACACCAAGTCAATTTGAAAAGTTTCTTGCTTTAGAATCCCAAGGAAAGGAAAGCGCTTTTTATCAAAAATGTCTTCGGAAAAATCAAAAGGTCATTCAAAAAGGTGCTTTTATTTTACCTGATGACTGGGTTAAAATGTATGATGCTACAAAATTAACTGAATGTTTATCATTTAAGTATCTTGAAAAGTCTAAAATGGGAAAACTTGCAGGATATTATAATAGAATTCATCAATATCCTCATCCAATAGTTGTTTCCTCAAATGACTGGCTTTTCAAAGGTAAGCATATTTTGTATCATGCCAGAAAAATTGGCAATCCTATCGTTCCTGCAATAATCTTTGATAATGTCGTAGTGATAATGAATACCTCCTAAATTGGAGGTATTTTCTTTTAAAAATAATTGTAATTAAAAATCTTTTATGATATGATTTATTATATTAATTTACAAAGGAGAAATACCATGAATAAAAATAATATTGATGCTACAACGGCTGTAAGACATATAATAACTGGTTTTGTTTCATATACAATAATTACTGGTTTTATTTGTTTTGTTATACTTATTGTAGTAAATAATTTCTTAAACAATTTTGTAGGAATATCATCAAGAGGTTTATATATTACACTCCCTCTTATGGCTGTAATTTTAGTATATGCTATAATACATGGTATATGTAAATTAAGTACTTATGATACTTTCAAAAAATCTAAAACTAGTCCTGATAACTATAAAAAAATTGTTAAGTACTTAAATATATTTTTTATTGCTTGTATATTTCTTTCAATATTTGTATTTCTTGAATTACTTTATTTGAATTTATCAATACAAACAAAAACAATCGAATATTCAATTTTAAAATATAGATCTGTATTTTCAGATACACATGTAGCAAACTTAGCAAATGATATGACTAATTCATATAACTTTTCAAAAACAAACTTAACTATTTCAACAATAATTTTAGTAATTGGTGTTGCTACTTCAATTCTTTCTTTGATTCCATATCAAAGAAAAATGATTGTAAAATATAATGAAAGAGAATTTTAAGAACTTCTAGAAGAAGTTCTTTTTTTGTAATATATTCATTTTTCTAAAATATATTTTAATAGTCTTATTTGACTTATAAATAAATTTTTAGAGGTTTTTTTATGAATATTGGAATAATTAGTTTATATGGTCTTATTTTTGGAATTTTAGGAACTTCACTTGGAGGTTTTATTGGTGCTTTTTTAAATATAAAATCTAACAAATTTTTAAGTTTTATATTAGAATTCGCAGCTGGACTTATGACTGCAATTGTTTGTTTTGATCTAATTCCAGAAGCACTTAAAATTGTTAATCTTACTAAGTGCATATTGGGAATATTTATAGGAATTGTTTCTATGATTTTATGTGATAATGTTGTTAATTCTCGTTTTAACAGTAAAAGCAATTCAGGAAACTCTCTTTTAAAAACTGGTATTATTATTGCAATAGGTTTAGCTATACACAACTTCCCAGAAGGATTAGCTATTGGTGCAGGTTTTGAGTCTTCAAGTTCTTTAGGATTTAAGCTTGCAATTGCTATTGCTTTACATGATATTCCTGAAGGAATATCAATCTCTCTTCCACTAAAAACTGCTGGAACTTCTGCATTTAAAGCAATACTAATAACATTTTTCTCAGGTCTTACTACTGGTTTAGGTGCATTTGTTGGTTCAATTTTAGGAAGTATTTCTTTAGATTTAATTGGAATTTCTTTATCATTCGCTGCTGGTGCAATGCTTTATATTATTTCTTGTGAATTAATTCCTGAATCTAAAAATATGTATAAAGGAAGGTTTGCATCACTTGGAAATATGCTTGGATTAATTATTGGAATGTTTGCTCAAATATTATAAAGTTTTTTGAACTATTCTAAATCTTATAATAGAACAAAAATGGACAATATGATAATTACAAAATCGTGTAAAAAAATGTGAAATTTAAGAATAATACTTAAATTTCACATTTTTTATTCATTATTTCCTTTTAATCTTTCAGCTCTATCTGTTGCAATTAAATTATCTACCATTTCATCCATATCACCATTTAAGAAATTTTCCATTTGGAAAATACTAAATCCGATTCTATGATCTGTAATTCTTCCTTGAGGATAATTGTAAGTTCTTATTTTTTCACTTCTATCCCCTGATCCTACTTGACTTCTTCTTTCACTTGCAACTGCTTTTTCTTGCTTTTCTCTTTCTTGCTCATAAATTCTTGAACGTAATAATCTCATTGCATATTCTCTATTTTGTAATTGTGATCTTTCTGTTTGACATTCTGCAACAATTCCTGTTGGTTCATGTATTAATCTAACTGCTGATGATGTTTTGTTAACATGTTGACCACCAGCACCTGAAGCTCTAAAAACTTCCATTCTAACATCAGCTGGATTTATTTCAACCTCTACATCTTCAACCTCTGGTAAAACTGCAACTGTTGCTGTTGATGTATGAATTCTTCCACTACTTTCAGTATCTGGTACTCTTTGTACTCTGTGTACACCACTTTCAAATTTAAACCTACTATATGCTCCTTTTCCTGTAATCATGAAAGATATTTCTTTATATCCTCCAATTCCAGTTTCATTCTCATTTATAACTTGTATTTGGAAATGTTTTCTTTCAGCATACATTGAATACATTCTAAATAAAACACCTGCAAATAATGCTGCCTCTTCTCCTCCAGCTCCTGCTCTAATTTCACAAATAACATTATTATCATCATTAGGATCCTTTGGAATTAAAAGAATTTTTAATTCATCTTCAAGTTTTGGCAATTTTTCTTTTGCTTCTAACATTTCAATTTCTGCTAATTCTTTCATCTCAGGATCATCAAGCATTTCCTTTGCTTCTTCTAAGTTTTTTGAGACTGTTTTATATTCTCTATATTTCAAAACAATATCTTCAATATCGCTATGTTCCTTCATTAATTTTTTCCATTCATTTTGTCTTGAAATTACTTCTGGATCACTAATTAATCCATTTAGCTCTTCATATCTTTTTTCTACGTCTTCTAATCTTTGAAACATAAAAACCTCTTCCTTTTAATTATTTTTAAACAACAATTTATATTATAACCTATTTTTACC
>CAORJJ010000027.1:0-12733 GCA_948517135.1 uncultured Clostridia bacterium
ATCAAAATATATACTATAAAGTAAAAATACTCCTATAACTAATATTTTTAGAAAGGATTCCAATGAAAACAACATTAAATTTTTATAGTGAAAAAAACGGTGAAATAAAAAAATTCTTAGAACAATATTATTCTAAGAATTTAAAGTTAAAAAGCAATCTAATTTGTAAAATAGAATATGATAATCCTATTGAAATGATAGATTTAATCTCATGTTTTATAGATAATGATCAGAAATATAATATTAAATTATGGATATGTTTAGACAAAGATGTTTATATCTGTGTTTCAGATAACAATATAAATAATTTAATAAAATACATTTATGAAAGATATCCCAACTAATTATTTTTCCAATATAATTGTTACTGGTCCATCATTTACTAAAGATACTTGCATATCTGCACCAAATATTCCCTTTTCTACATGGGTTCCATATTCTTCACATTTTTTCAAAAAATACTCATATAATGGTTCTGCCTTTTCAGGACGTGCAGCAGCAATAAAACTAGGTCTATTGCCACTACTCATACTGTCTGCATAAAGAGTGAACTGAGAAATTATTAAAAGCTCTCCTCCTACATCTTTTATAGAAAGATTCATTTTTTCATTTTCATCTTCAAAAACTCTTAAATTGCAAAGTTTTCTAGCTAAAATATCTGCTTCTTTTTCTGTATCTTCATGTGTTATTCCACATAAAACCATAAAACCTTTATTTATTTTTCCAACAATTTTATTTTCAACTTCTACTTTTGCATTACTTACTCTTTGAACTACTAATTTCATTTTTTCTCCTACTAGTTATTCTCTTCTTCTTTGTTTTCAGCTGTATTTTCTTCTACATTATTTACTTCAACAACTTCTGCTTCCTTTACTGATTCTTGTGGTTCTTCTTTTATTTCAACTTTTTCTATTTGTGGTTGTTCCTTACCACATTTAGAGCAAAATTCTACGTTTATCTCTAATTCTTCACCACAATTAGCACATTTTTTTATTTTTTTTACTGCTAAAAGATCTGTTTTTAATTTTTCAATTTCATCCTTATTTCTAGAAATTTCTTCGCATTTAACTATTACTTCATCTTTTGAAACATCTTTTCCATCTTTTACTTCATTGTAAACAATTTCACCAATTTCAGCATAAATTTCGTAATTTTTTTCTTCTAAAGAATTTATTTTTGATTTTAATTTTATTTCTTCTGAAATATCGCTAGCTTTTTCTTTAGTCACTTTATATGCTTCAGTTGCTTTTTCTTTTGTTACTTTATATGCTTGATTAGCTTTCTTTCCTAATTTATTTAAAAAATCCATTTATAATTCCTCCCTTTTTACTTTAGTTTATAAGATAGTATATTTATTTTGTACTCTTTACGTTAGTTTATTCTTCTTTTAATTCTCTTGTCATTAAATTATTAACAGCCTCTCTTGCATCTAACCCATTATATAACACATCATATACTGCATTTACTATCGGCATTTCTACATTATATTTTTTTGATAAACTATATGCAACATCAATATTATCAATACTTTCAATTGTCATTCCTATTTGTTTTTTAGCGTCATCTATTGAGTATCCTTTACCAATCAATTCTCCTGCTCTTCTATTTCTACTATGCTCACTTCCACATGTTACTATCAAATCTCCAAGACCTGTTAAACCATAAAATGTTTTTTCTTCTCCTCCCATTGTTGTTCCAAGTCTTGCTATTTCTACTAAACCTCTTGTAAGTAATGCAGCAAATGTATTATCTCCAAGTTCTAATCCTACTGCTGCACCAGCGCAAAATGCAATTATATTTTTCAATGCTGCTCCTAGTTCTGCTCCTTTTACATCACTAGATTTATAAATTCTCATTGTATTTGATTTAAAAGCATCAATAATTTCTTCTTTCAATGTTTCATCTTTTGAGGCAATTACTAATGCTGTTGGTATATCTAAAGAAACCTCCTCTGCATGACTTGGTCCTGATAGTATTCCATAGCGAATGTCTGATAATTCTTCTTCTATAACATCATCTAATGTTAAATTTGTTTCTGCTTCAAATCCTTTTGAACACATTACAAAGAATTGTTCTTTTTTTACTAAATCTTTATATTGTTTTAATGTACTTCTTACAAATTTTGAAGGAGTTACATGTAAAATAATTTCTGCACCTTCTAAAACTTCCTTAAAATCTCCTGAGCAAATTATATTATCTGGTATAACTGCTTTTGGTAAGAAAACACATTTTTTTTCTTCATTTATCATTCTTTTCTCTTCTTCATTAAATGACCATATTTTTACTTCATTTCCATTTTTAGCTAGATATATTCCTAATGCACATCCCCAGCTTCCACTTCCTATTATCGCTATTTTTTTCATTTGATATTCTCCTTAATTTTTTTACAAAATAAAATTATTTACTTTATAATTTTATTTTGATACTCTTATCCTTTTATTTCCATTTTGTAAATTCTATGTGAAATTTATTTATCTTTTACTTCAGTTTGTTCTTTAACTGGATCTTCTTTTTTACTAAAACTTAATTTATTCTCAGTTCCTGAAATAATTCTTTTTAAATTACTTCTATGATTAAACACAACAAATACTGCTAATAATATTCCAAATATTATAAAACTAGCTTCATATTCAACTATATATGAATCTCTAATAAATAATGTTAATACTGCAAACAATACTGCTGCTGAAATTGATCCTAAAGATACCATTCTTGTAATTGCCATTAATGCAAGTGCAAATACTAAGCAAATTAATCCTATTTTCCAATTTATTATTAAAACAAGACCTAGACTTGTTGCAACACCTTTTCCGCCTCTAAATTCAAAAAATATAGGAAATGTATGTCCTAATACAACTGCTAATGCTGAAATTTCTACTAAAATTGCTGGACTACACTCTTTTGCAATTTTTCCAACTACTATTGATATTAAAACTGCTACAATTCCTTTTAAAATATCACAAACTAATGTAATAACAGCAGCTTTTTTTCCTACTGTTCTTAAAACATTTGTTGAACCTGCATTTCCACTACCTTTTTCTCTTACATCAAATCCTGCCATTTTTCTACTAACTAAAACAGAAAAATTAATACTTCCTATTGCATAAGCAATAACTGCCATTATTATATATGCTACCATAACATTTCCTCCCTTTAATAATACTGATTTTACAGTATTAGTACTTATTTTGCTTTTGTCTTTGACCATACTATATTATAAAAATATGTAATAGTCAATCAATTTGATTTAATTATCTTTTTCTCCTTTTTCCCTAATTATCAATCTAACTGGTGTTCCTTCAAATCCAAAATTATTTCTAAAACAATTTATTAAATATCTTTGATAAGAAAAATGAAATAGAGATTTATTATTACAGAAGATAACAAATGTTGGTGGTTTAGAACAAGCTTGAGTTCCATACATTATCTTTAATCTTTTTCCTTTATCTGTTGGTGGTTGAACTACGGCTATTGCTTCATTTATTACTTCATTTATTACTGATGTTGAAATTCTTTTATCATTTTCTTCTGCTACATGATTTACCATTTCAAAAATTTTATTTACTCTTTGTCCTGTTTTGGCTGATATAAATAATATTGGAGCATAGCTAGCATAAGAAAGAGAATTATAAACTTCTTTTTTGAATTTCTCTAAAGTTCCATTTTCTTTTTCTATCTCATCCCACTTATTTACTATTATTATTATTCCTTTTCCTGCCTCATGAGCTTCTCCTAGAATTTTAGCATCTTGATCTGTTACACCTTCATTTGCATCTATCAAAATTAAACAAACATCTGCCCTTTCAATTGCAAAAAGTGTTCTCATTACACTAAATTTTTCAATAGATTCATTTACTTTGGCTTTTTTTCTAACTCCTGCTGTATCTATAAAAGTATATTTTCCATATTCATTTTCAAAATTAGAATCTATTGCATCTCTAGTTGTTCCTGCAATATTGCTTACTATACTTCTATCTTCTCCTAATATTTTATTCAAAAGTGAAGATTTCCCAACATTTGGCTTTCCTATTATTGCAACTTTTATTCTATCATTATCAAATTCATTTTCATCTTTAGGTGGTAATTTATCATATATTTTATCTAATAAATCACCAATTCCAATTGCATTGGCTGCTGAAACTGGATGAGGTTCTCCTATACCTAAATTATAAAATTCATAAAGCTCTGCTGGTGGTTCTCCATAATTATCTGATTTATTACATACTAAAATAATAGGTTTATGAGATTTTTTTAGCATCATTGCAATTTCTGTATCAGCAGCTGTAACTCCTTGTTTAATATCTGTCATAAATATAATAACATCAGCAACACCTATAGCAATATTAGCTTGTTCTCTCATTTGAGAAATTATTATATCTTGTGATTCTGGCTCTATACCACCTGTATCTATTAATGTAAATTCTCTGTCTCTCCATGATGTATCTGCATAAACTCTATCTCTAGTAACTCCTGGTGTATCTTCTACTATTGAAATTCTTTGACCTACTATATAATTGAAAAATCTTGATTTTCCTACATTTGGTTTTCCAATTATTGCAACTATTGGTTTAGACATTTTTATCTCCTTACTTATATTTTTAAAAGTTTATATATTATATAACAAATTGCCTTATTTTTCAAGGTTTTAGTGTTTTTTTCCATATATAGATTACTAATATAATACTTGATATCACAGAAATTATAATTGAAATTTTCATTGTAAGAGTACCTTTATAATTTACTTCTAATTCTGCTGAATCATCATTTCCTAAAACTATTCCTAAAAATCCATTTTCTGTTTCAAAAGATTGACAAATCATTCCATCAAGTCTTACTTCATATCCTGGATAATAAATATAAGGCAGTTCAAGTATTGTATATTCTTCTTCAAAAGTTCTTATATTAGCTGTATAATGAGTTCCATTTTTTGATTCATTTTCAATTACTGCTTTTCCTTCTAAAGTATAAATATTATCATCTCTTGTTGCTATATAAAATCTATTTTTATATGCCTTAACTGGTAAATATTCTGCTTTAGCAGTTCCTGCTACTGTTTCATATTCACTTCCTGAAATTTTTCCTAATTCTATATCTTCTATGTTTCTAATTTCATTATTATATGGTATCATTCCTGATAATGCTGAAACATATATTATTGAAATTGCTGAAATAATAACAACATCTTTTCCATTAAATTTCTTTACAAGTGTATATATATTTAATGCACATACAACACTAAAGAAAAATCCAGCAATCATCATACATCTCCATGGAAATTGAATAATACATATTTCTTCTGGAACTATCTTCCATGGAAAATATTTTGTAGACATCCATAATGAAAATACCCCTGCTATTAGAAAAAAGCCATATGTTTCTTTTAATTCTTGTCTTATATTCTTAAACGCCATTATAGAAAATGCTAAAATTATTATAAAATGAATTCCAAGTTCAAATACATAAGAACCATCATTTAAAGTTACAAAAAATTGTCTTATTTTTAAACCATGCACAGCAGTATTTTCATTTGTTGCCATCATACCTGGTTCATATACTTGATAATTAGCTGTAAATTTTGCTTCTAATAATGGTATCCAGTAAAAACTTGTAATAAGCAAAATAAAAATAATGTTAACAATTAATCCTTTTTTTATATGTGATTGTTTTAGTTTTTCAAAATTTATTCCTAAATATAATAGTGCAAAAAAAGCAACAAGCATTGTTGATATATTGTGTGTTAATATCAAACCTATTGCTCCGAATAGCTAAATAGTAATGTTTATTTGATGTATAAAATAAATTATATAGTCCATAAAAAACTAGTGGTATAAACATAAATGAAGCATATTCCCCAATTGCATTTCTAGTATACAAGTCTGTTAAATGATATGGAAATGTCATATATAATATACTTGCAAGTAATGCAACATTATTATTTTTAGTATATGAATTTACAAATTTATACATAAATATTCCAGATAATACTAATGTTATAAAAGCGAATACTTTATATGCAATTATAAAATTATCCACAATAAAATTAATAATAATAATTCCATATGTAGTTAATGGTCCATAAAACAAATTCCATGAATAACCAAAATTATCTGAAAATTCACTAATTACATTTGGAAAAAATCCATTTTGTTTTATAGAGGATAATGTTCCAAATGCTCTTGCTATATGTTGAATTCCATCATCATGATAAACATCTAATGATGAATTTATTAATGGTATACATAGAATAAATCCTATAATTATTAATATTAAATAATCTATAAATTTTTTGTTTATTAATATTTTTTCTTTCAATTTAATATACCTCTTTTACAATAATTTAGTATTGTAATTGTCCATTTAAAAGTTCATCATTTTTTACCCATTCTTCTACATCAAAAATATGATATTCTGTTTTATTAACTCTTACATAAACTTTTTCAATTCCTGCATTTATTATTAATTTCCTACACATTAAACAAGGTGCTGCACCTTCTTCATAATCATGATTTTCAGTTCTATAACCAACAAGATATAATATTGCCCCAATCATTTCTTCTCTAGAAGCACTTATAATTGCGTTTTGTTCACTATGTACAGATCTACAAGCATCATATCCACTATGTCTTTGATTTGGAAGTAATTTTTTCTTTGTGCAATACCCTAAGTCACAACAATTAATTCTTCCTCTAGGTGCTCCAGAATATCCAGTAGCAATTATTTGATCATGATTAACTATTACAGTTCCATATTTTTTTCTTAAGCATGTAGCTCTTGATGCAACTGTTTCTGCTATATCTAAATAATAATTTTGTTTATCTATTCTATCTTCCATAAACACTCCTAATTTAAAATTACTTTTTTACTTGATTATTTTATAATAAAAAGCGAATTTTGTAAACAAAAAAAGACATATAAAAATATGTCTTTTAGAAGTTATTTTAATTATTCAGCTTTTTTTGCAATTACTTCTTTTCCATCATAGTAACCACAGTTTGAGCAAACAGTATGTGGTCTAACTGGTTGATGACAATGTGAACATGTTGATAAATTTGTTTCTTCTATTTTCCATGTAGATCTTTTTAATCCAGTTCTAGCTTTTGACCATCTTCTTTTTGGTTGTGCCATTTCAATTCCCTCCTTTAGTGACTTTTTTATATATGTCAAAATAAATTTTATTTCAAAGTTACTAAAATAGTATACAACCTCTTAGCAACTTTGTCAAGCATTTCTACTTAAATTCTGTTTCAAATTTACTTCCTCTTTCAAGAATAATTTGATTTTCTATATTTCTATTTTCTAACCTTAAAAATTCTATTTGTGCTTTAGTATCTCCAAATATTTCAAATTGTTTTTCTTTATGAACTACTGGTAAATAATTTTTGCTATTTGCAATTTTCTCTAAAGCCATTTTATAAACAGTTTCTTCTAATTCTTCTTGTGATTCATTACAATCCATTTTTATTTCATTATATAACATACTCATTTCTGATGTAAACTTTCCTGCTAAATCAGCAATTGCACAGGCATATAAATCTGACATCATATCTTTTGAATCACATTTTTCATTTTCTTTTACTTTAACTGTTTGAAGTAATTGAATTTTTAATTTTAGATTTTTTAACTTTTCTATTTGTAAATCATTTTTCTTGTTAAAATACCCCAAAAAAGTAAGCCCTTCTTCTGAAACTTCTTCATGTTCTCTAAAATATTTTTGTATTTTAGCACTTTTTATGGAATTTTGAACATTTATATACAAATTTTTCTTGTTTCTTTTTGACTCCATCTTTTGTTATACCTCTATTTTTTCACGTACTACAAGTATATTTTACCAATATGTAAATAATATTTCAATATTTGTTATAAAAATGTAATCTTTAAGCTAATTTATTATCATCTCCTAATTCTGGATAGTCTGATAATATTTTCTCTGCTAAATTATCATTTATTTTAAATGCTTTAACATATCCTTCTAATGATGTTGCTTTATCTTTTAATGCTTCTACATCTGAATTAACATATATTTTAGCTTTTCCTTTTCCATTTTTAGCTTCTTGAACTAAATTTGATACTGGAGAATTTCCATCAAATGCTACAACTATTGAATTTCTTCTTTCAAATATTTCATAATTAAAGCTTTTGTATATTCCCATTTCTTCTCTTTCTGTTGATATTCTAACTCCATTTATATTTTCTTTTAATAAATTATCTACTTCTTCTGCAGATACTTCTTTAGGAACAATTGCATTTATTTCAATTTTTTTGTTTAATTCTTTTGCTACATCTAGAACTGCTTTTTCATATCCATTAATTTTATGTCCTACTACAAAATATACTTTTTCATCATCTAAATTTTCTACTAATTTTCTTATAACATTTTTTCCTTCATTACTTAAAATAGTTTCTCTATTTTTAGCATTAAAACTTCCACCTGCTATAATGATTGGTACTTTATTTTCTGGTAATTTTTTAATTTTTGTTTTTAACATTTCTTCTGAATCTAATTTATCACTAATTCTCATAGGTATGATATCATTTTTACTTTTTTCAAAATTTTCTTTTTCACTTTCAAGTATAGCTTCTCTTATTGTTCTACCTGCAAGAAATTCTTCAAATTTCTTAGATTTCTCTTTAAAATACTTTTTAGAATGTTCTATTATCTCATCTTCTACTTCTCTCATTTTGGCAAAATCTTTTTCATTAAGCCCTATTAAATTCTGAAGAGCTAACTGTTCATCAAGAGTATCAGTTCCATAAAATCCACATCCATCAGTACCTTGTATACATTTAACTCCATTTTTTAAATATGTTTTTAATGGATGTTTATCTAATGCTGTTAAATTATTTAATCTTACATTAGATGTTAATTGAAACTCTAAGATTGCACCTGTTTCTTTCATTAATTTTATTAAATCTTTACCTTCTTTTGAATTCAAATCTGCTGTATATAATCCATGACCTAATCTAAATCTAGGTAACTTTTGACCTTCCATTAATGAATCTTTTATACATTCTATTGATTTTGCAACATTATCTCTTAAACTGTCATTTTCTCCTGCATGTATTCTTACTGTAAATCCATTATCTTCATTTACAGCATATTGTACAAGTTCTTTTATTACTGGTTTTAGTTCTGTAATATCATTTATTTCTTCACCAATAAAATCGCTTCCAACAACATATGGACTTCTTGCAATTGCTCTTAAAACATCTAAATTTTCTCTTAAATAGTTTGAATTTGTTGTTTGATCTTTTATTATTGTTAATGGTATACGTCTTATTGCAAATAATAATCTGATTTGTACACCTGTTTCTTTTTCAATTTTTGGCATAACTTCATGTATATCTTCTAAAACTTTTATTGCTGGTTCACCAATTTTAGCCAAATCTGTATCAGCAATTTCTGAATATAAAATTCCTTGTTTTTGATATTCCCTTGCTATCCATAAATATTTATCTTGTCTTAATGTGTTATGTTCATATTTACTTCCTGTTTTTTTATCTTCTATCATTTTTTTAACATAATTTACTATATCTAATTCAGGTATTTTTTCAATTTTCTTACTGTTTAATTTTATTTTATTTTCTGATATAGTGCCTTTACAAAATACATATCTATAAATATATAATTTTTCTAAATTTGTGAAAACCGCTTGCCCATCCTTCAATAATGCTAAACTTGTTCTAACTTTTTGAAGATTTTCTTGCGCATTTTCTAAATTATTTAATATTAAATCTGCAAAATTTATAAATGTATTATCATCTATTTTTCTTGTTAAATATTTTCCAGTTAATTCTGAATTTTCAAATTGTTTTTCTATAATTTTTCTATCTTTATAAATTGCTTTTTCTTGTTTTTCTGTTAATTTCAAATTTAATTTTTTAATATAATATAGTGGATATCTAAGTTGGTTTGCAATTCCAAGTGATATTAAAACATCTGGTGATAAATTGGCATTCATATGTGTATGCACATCTGTTCTAAATTTTGACTTTTTGAAAATATATGATTTTACAATTGATTTCTTAATATCAAAATTATATTGTTTTGTTTGAGACATTAATGTTTTTGTAATCGCAGGCATCTTTGCTTTTACTTCAATTTTATTTGCATATATATTAGCAATTTTCATTCCTGCTAATCTAAAAATATATACCTCTTCATTTTCGCCATTAATTGAAGCAGGTATAGTATTTTTTATTATTTTTAAATTATTTTCATCTCTTATAGTTTCTAAATTACAGATTTTTGCTAAATTAGTAATTAAATTTCCACTTTTATGGTTTGGAGTTCTTATAATATATGTTATTTCATCCATATTATCAGCTTTATATAGTTCTACAACAATATCCTTTTCTCTATCTATATAAAATCTATTAAAATATTTTAAATTTTCCATTATTATAATATTCTCCTTTTCTTTTATATTAAATCAACTTGTTAATTCTATATTATACCAGAAAACAAGCCTTATTTCAAGTGTTTTGGAGAATTTCATCAATTTATTTCACATATTTTTTAATTGTTTCTACAACTTCATCATGAACTACTTTATTACTTACAACAGCTCCTTTAATATCATTATCATATCTTTGGTCTTCACCAAAAAGATTTGTTACTTTTCCACCAGCCTCTTCAACAATTACTTTTACTGCTGCTATATCACAATTCTTTCTTTTGGTTCCTGGAAATATTGCTAAACAGAAATCGCCATTTGCAACACACATACAAGCTCTAATAACACTTCCAACTCCAACAAAATATGTTTTTTCTCCAAGCTTTTTTATAACATCAAATATATTATATTCTGCATTTGCCCACATATCAAAATTACATACTGTTTTCATATCATTTAGTTCATAATTATTAACTGTAATCTTTTCATTATTTTTATATGCCCCTTTACCTTTAATTGCAGTATATAAACTATCTGTAAAAACATCATATACAACACCAAGCTGTGACTCTCCATTTATTACCAAACCTAAAGAAAATACTGCTACTGGTATATGTCTAGCATACATTGCAGTTCCATCAACTGGATCACACACCCAAACATAGTCACTTTTTCCAAATTGTTCTTCTTCTCCATCAACTGAATGTTCTGGGAATTTTTCTTTTACTCTACTTATTAAATAGGAATTTATCTCTTTATCTGCTAAAGTAACAATTGTTTTATCTCCTTTATAACTTGCCCCATTACTACTATTAAAATATTTCATTATTATTTTACCTGCATTATATGCAATATCTTTTGCAAATTCTAAATACTCTTCCATTTGTTCTCTCCTATAATATAATTTTTAACTATTTTAACATATTAATATAATTGTAGCAAATAACATATTGCTTAATTAATAAAACAATGATATAATGTTTACATAAAAAATATAGAGAGGTGATTATATGCGAATTTTTCTTGTACGTCATGGAGAGTCTGTCGCTAATATTGGAGGGAACTATGAACATCGGTTACCCGATCATTTAGTTCAGTTAAGTCCCAAAGGTATTGAGCAAGCTCGCAATGCTGGTCTATGGCTTGCAAACTACTGCTACTCAAAGGAAATTGACCTAAATAATTCCCGAATTTGGAGAAGTCCATTTATACGGACAAGGCAAACATGCGATGAGTTCAACAAATTTTTGAATATCACAGATATTCGAGAAGAAGTTTCACTCATTGAGCAACAATTCGGACTGTTTGATGCAATTCCTAAAAAGCAGTGGGCTGAGCTGTATCCGGCAGAATATGAGGAGTATGTACGTCAAAGAGAAAATGGTGGTAAGTTTTTTACAAAGCTTCCATTGGGAGAAAGTCCTTTTGATGTATCTATAAGGGCTTACCAATTCCTCGATATTGTCCGGCGAGATTATGCTGAAGATGGAGTGGAAACGTTATTTGTGTTCACACACGGAACTACACTGCGTACCATTCTTCTCCGCTATTTCAGATATTCTCCTGAATGGTATCATGATGAAAGAAATCCAAAAAACTGTTGGATTAGAGAAATTAATGATCACACTGATTGCGGTTATATTAATGTGTAATCAACAAAAAACCTTCTGTACTTTCATAGTACAGAAGGTTTTTGGCTTTAATAATTTCATGAAAAAGCTACTATTGCAATCGCATTAAAACACCAAATAACAGCCCAAAATAAATGGATATACATATTCTTCACTTCTCCTAAATGTGAATCCATTATACTTAAGACGATTGACAATATTACGATTACAGTCCGTATGCAAAGATGAACTTCAGTATAACTCCTATTGCAAAAAAGTTGTATTCCTAAAGTTGTGCACATTAAGATTGCTGTAATAATTGTTATAATACATTGCCAAACTTCTACTTTTTTCATTATTAAATTTTTCTCCTCTCTTAATTAGTTCGGATCATATAAACGTGGACTTCCATCTGGATTATGCATTTCAAAAACTCCACCGCCATCAGCCCATTCAACATACGAAAACATTATATATGTCTCTGGATCATACATAATAATTTGGTATATGTCTTGGTTCCACTTCCCAGTGTCAATCTTATTTACATTAATTACTACAAGAGATTCTACACTAGGTAAGTTTTCATTTTCATCAGAATCATTTTCAATGATATCATCATCGATATAAACACTGTCATGATCCTCACCATCACATCCAGTTAAGAACACAGTTACAAACATGAGGGTGATAATTACCACAAGTAAATTTCTCCGTTTTGTCATTTTATTC
>CAORJJ010000027.1:12829-22364 GCA_948517135.1 uncultured Clostridia bacterium
AAACAAACATGAGGGTGATAATTACCACAAGTAAATTTCTCCGTTTTGTCATTTTATTCCTCCTATTTTCTAAGTTACTAGTTGCATATATATTATACTACAAATTTATATAAAAATCAAAAGGTTCAAAATAATTGAAACTTTATGTAAATTATGTTATAATTAATAGAGTTAATAACTTTTTATCTTAGGAGGAATCTTTATGGCAAAAAATATTATACGTTATTGTAGGAAATGTCAGCAGTATACACGGCAGAGTTATGTAGGAAAGATAAAAGAACCTGAAGATCATGCATTCAATTGTTTTGCTACAATTGCAACATTAGGTGGCTACCAAATTGCCAAAAGAATTATGGACGATAGAGTCAAGTGCTACGAATGTAGTAGATGCGGTCGAATTGCAGGAGATTATCCACCTGTATAAGGAGATAAAAGAGCCATTGTACTATAATGGCTCTTTCTCCTTTTTACAAACATTCTTTAAAAATATTAATTATATCATCTTTATTTAAGTCTACAAATCCATTAATAATTCCATTATTACATATACGATTTGCCATTTCTTCAAAATTTTTACTATCTATATTTAATTCTGATAAGTTATTTGTTAACTTCAAATCTTCATATAAAAATTTTTCCAAACATGTTATTGATTTTTCAGCAACTTCCATTTTAGATAAACTACTATCAATATTCCATACATTAATTCCAAAATTGTAATATTTATCAACTGTATCTTCATTTAATGTATATCTTAAATATCTTGGAGTTAAGATTGCTAAACCTAATCCATGTGTAATATCATAAAACGCTGATAATTGATGTTCTAGCAAATGTACAACCCAAATATTTGGTTGTTTATCCATTCTAACAAAACCATTTATAGCCCAAGATGATGTCCACATTAAATTAGCTCTTGCCTCATAATTACTAGGTTCATTATAAGCAATTTTAGAATATTTTATTACAGTTTTCATCATACCTTCCATTACTGTATCTAACATATATAATCCTTTATTTCTTGAAAAATATGTCTCTAATATATGTGATAAAATATCAAAACTCCCACAAGCTGTTTGATATTTATTTACTGAATATGTAATAGTTGGATCTAAAAATGATACTTTGGGTATAACTAATGGCGATTTCACTCCTTTTTTATAATTTGTATCTAAATTAGAAATAACTGCTGTCCCATTCATTTCTGATCCAGTTGCTGATAAGGTTAATATTGTAACTATTGGCATTGCTTTAGTAATTTGTACTTTTCCCATTACAATATCCCAAGCATCACCATAATAATATCTTCCACATGCAATAAGTTTACTACTATCTATAACACTACCACCACCTACTGCTAAAATACTATCTATATTATTATCTTTACAAATCTTAATTGCATCATTAATTGCTGTATGACGTGGATTTGGCTGAATCCCTGAAAACTCATAGACTTTTATATTAAAAGTTTTAAGCTCTTCTAAAATTTTTTCATACAAACCAATTCTTTTTATAGAACCACCACCATAAAGTAAAAGTACTTTATTCCCATATGTTTTAAGTTCTTTTGCTAAATTACCTTTCAAGTTATTTTCTCCAAAATATACTTTTGTTGGAATTTCGTATATAAAATTATTCATTTCAACTTTACCTTTCATAAAACTACTTATACTTATATCACAAATTAATTATTAATACAATTTGATTTTGAAAATCAGCATTACTTTACATAAACATAAAAAAATGGTATAATATAATAGAAGTTTTAATACTACAAATTATGCGTTTTCCAAAAAAGGAGGAAAAATATGTTTAAGTTATTTCGTAAACATGAAACTAATGATCAGGTCAGTGATCGGTTATTAAAACTGTGTGAAGAAGGTGACTATGGAATATGCCCTCCTCCCATGAAAGCATCTGTTGCAATTAATGAATTATGCAACTTTTTCCTTGGGCAGGACTGGTACAACAGTTTTCCGGAAACCGATAAGCCATCTATTTCAAAGATTGTGCGTGCAATTGAAGAAAAGCACACATTAAAACTTTTAAAAAAGCGGTGGTCTGAATCCAAAAACATTACTATTCCCACAGTTCCTGATTCAATGACTGCACAGGGGGCAATTAATGAGCTGTGTAACTTTTTCCTTGGAGAAGGATGGTATATAGCTCTCCCCGTTGGTGTAGAGCAGGTCAACACAGAAATCGTATACGAAATTGAAACAAGATACTGTTAATATATCCTGAACAATCCTTTTGTAAGGCGCCCCAAATTCAATTTTGGGGCGCCTTATATTTTTTATTTATCTTAAATCATATCCTCCAGCAACTTCAATAATTTGCCCTGTTATAAATGATGATTTCTCAGATGCTAAAAAAGATACTAAATAAGCAATTTCTTCTGGCTGTCCTAATCTTTTCATTGGAGTATTATCTATTACCCAATCAACTAATTCTTTACAATTAATTTTTCATAAAATAATGTTTGAATATTTTTTTGATTTATGATATAATATTTGAAATTTTTAAACTTTTTTTAAGAAAGGACCATTATGGATAATAAAGAGAAAATAATATTAAAACCATCTCAAAATAGTATTTGTGGAAACAACTATAATTTACTAAATATTAAATTACTAAACAGTTGTAATGGAAAGTGTGAATTTTGTATTGCAGCTGGAACCCCATTTAAGAAATCGACTAATGCTCAAAAATTTATTGATACTGCAAATTCGATGACAAAATTTTCAAGAGTTGATGTTTTAGGTGGAGAACCAACTTTATATCCTAATTTAGTTGAAGTATTAAAAGGAATTAGACCATATAAAAAAGAAATTGGAATAATAAGTAATGGTTCTAATTTAAAAATATTAAAAGAATGTATACCATACTTAGATACTGTAACATTAAGTATTCATTCTTTTAATTATGATAAAAATTCAACAGGTATACATATTGATGAAAAAGAACTAAAAGATCTAAATAAAAACAAAGGAAATGCTGAGATTATATCTGCTTCAGTTATAACAGATAAAACTGTTTCTAATTTAGAAGAAATAAAATCTTATGCTATAAAAGCTAAAAAATTAGGTTTTTCAGCAATTAAATTAATGGAATTAGTTACATCAAATGAAAATGTTAATTTTATTGATTTGCAAGATTTATTAATAAAGTTTGGAATCCATCAAAAGAATGCCACATTACGAGGATGTTTTTTTGAATTACCAGAACTATCAAAATATTTAGAAATAAAAACATATATAAAACTATGTTGTCCTTTTAATAATGTATTTAAAGCTAAAAATTTTGGAATACCAAATAATATTGAATATCAGCATGATTATATGAATGTCATTCAACCTGATTGTTCAGTAACTGATAGTTGGGTTTATGATTCATTTGATAATAAAATTTTGAATGGAGATGATTTTAATGTCAATTACCTTAAGAAGTAAAGAAAATTATTGTATGGGAAGAATGGGACCAAGATTATGTATTCAAACAACTACTGCTTGTAATGGAAAGTGCTACTTCTGTGTTGGAAGATTTAATAAAGCTTCTAAAACAAATATAGCTAAAATTATTGAAAATGCTATTGCTCTAGATACATATCCTGATGTTCTTCTATTAGGTGGAGAATCAACATTATTTCCAGATGATTTAGTTAAGATTATTAATGCTATTTCACCATATAAAAGAAAAATTACTGTTAATACAAATGGTTATAATTTAGAGTGTTTATTACCAGTTATAACAAAATTAGATAAACTTATAGTTTCTGTTATGGGAAATGAAAAAGTAAATAACGATATAGTCGGTGTTACTCCTGAACTAGATAAAATAAAAGAATTTCATAAATTAAATCCAAAGCTAAAACTAAGGGTTAATTGTGTTGTTAATAAAAAAGGAATTGATTCATTCGATAAAATGGAAGAATTTGCTTTAGAAATGAAAAAAATAGGATTTACATCAGTAAAGTTTTCAGAAATGTCAACAGATGATCCAAATGATCCAAATTTTATAGATTTACAAGAATTACTAAAACCTTATATTAATGATGTTCATCAAAATGATACTTTACAATGTGGATGTTATTTAGAACCAAAATCACTTGAAAAGAGATTTGGAGTAAAAACTATTTTAAACTTAACATGCAATTTAAAAACTCCAATTAAGCAATCCCAATTTCAATCACTAAATTACGAACCTGTATGTTTTGATAGTATATATATATCACCAGATGGAAGTATTCATAAACGAATAGTTGCATCACAAGATTTAGCAAACGATCGTGGAGCATGTTAAATCGGAATATCATAAACTAAAAAGCCAAGAAAAAAACTGAAGTTTAAATTCAATTTCTTTCTTGGCTTAAATTATTGGTGCCTAAGGCGGGACTCGAACCCGCATGGTTTCCCGCACGATTTTGAGTCGTGTGCGTCTGCCAATTCCGCCACTCAGGCATGTATTTATTATATTTTTTTAACTTCGTTTCTTATCTTAACATATATAAATTTACTTGTCTAGTTTTTTAACAAATTTTATTAAAAATGCGCTATTAAATATTTATAATAGCGCATTTCTTATCACAATATTTCATTTTTGAAGCTTGTTCCATTTTCTAATCTTTCTAAGTTAAATATATCCAAAATTGTAGCTGATATGTCTGAATATGTTTTTCTTATTCCTAAATCAACATTTTGTTTTAAATTTTTACCATATGCTACTATTGGTATATATTCTCTTGAATGATCTGTACTTGGTGTACTTGGATCATTTCCATGATCTGCTGTTAATATTAATAAATCATCTTCTTTTAATGCATTAATAATTTCTGGTAATTTATTATCAAATTCTTCTAGTGCTTTAGCATATCCTTCTATATTGTTTCTATGTCCATATAACATATCAAAATCAACTAAATTTACAAAAATTAAATCCTCTTCTGCATTTTTTATTGCATCTATTGTTTTTTCTATCCCATCTGCATTTCCATTTGTATGAATTGCTCTATGTATTCCTCTTCCTGAAAATAAATCTTCAATTTTTCCTATTGCTAGTACCTTTTTTTCATTTTCACTAAATACATCTAGCATTGTTCTTCCAAAATTTTCTGCTTCATAATCTTTTCTACTATAAGTTCTTGTGAAATTATCACTTGATGTTCCAATATATGGTCTTGCAATAACAGTTCCTATCCCATATCCTTTTTCATCTATTACATCTCTTGCAATTTGACATATTTTATATAATTCTGGAACTGAAAATACTTCTTCATGAGCAGCAATTTGAAGTACACTATCTGCTGATGTATAAACAATTGGCATTTTCTTTTCTATGCTTTCTTCTCCAAATTTTGTTAAAAAATCTGTTCCTGAACCTTTTTGATTACATATAAAACCTTTTATTCCAGCTCTTTGTGCTATTTCATCTAAAAGTTCTTTTGGAAATCCTTCATAATAAGTTTTAAATGGTTCATCTTTTATAAAACCTGCAATTTCCCAATGTCCAACAGGACTGTTTTTTCCTTTTGCTTTTTCTGCTGCTTTACCATATATTCCAATTGGTTTTTCTTCTTTATTATCTATTCCAATATCTTGTATATTATATAAACCTAATTTTTTCATATTAGGAATATTTAAAGTTGTGTTATTATATATTCCAGCAAAAGTATTGCTTCCAACATCTCCATATTCCATAGCATCTGGAGTTTCTCCAACTCCAAAACTATCTAATACTATTATTACAGCTCTTTTTATCATATACAAATACCTCTTTTCTAATTTACTTTTTTAAATCTACATCATATTCATATACAAATACATCTTTAGATTTTGGTAAAATTAAATTTTTGCTTTCTGTAAAATAATTATTAGTTCTAAATTTATTTTTTCCAATTAATTTGAATTCTAATTTTTTGCAATCTATTAATACACTTGATGACAAATCCATTCCAAGTGGAAGTGTTTGATTATTATTATCATAAAAAATTATATTAGAATAATATAATAATGGTAATCCTTCCTTAACATTTAATTTTATAAGATTTAAAGCACCTTCACCATCATCTTCATATTCTTCTAATGCTTTTTCCTCGTTTAAATTATATACTTCAAAAGCCTGCTCATCAATTTGTTCTGTAATTTGAGATACTTTGTATAATGAAAAATCATACTCAGCTTTTCCTTTTGGAATAGCTCCTTCTATAAAAGATATTGTACTTTGCAATTTTTCTGTAAAGTCAAAAACATCAATCTTCTTATTTACATTTAATATTTTAAACTTACTCTTCTCATTTTCTCTATGCCCTCTATTTCCAATATATTTTATTGTTGTATCATCAGAAATATTTCCAAAAATATCAAATGTCTCATTATCTATATAAAGTCTATTATTATCAAATTGTTCTTTTAAGTCCTCTAATGTCTCTTCAATAGCATCTTTATCTAAATTATTTCTTCTAAGCATATTAAGTATTGAAAGAACTTCTGTATTTGCTAAGAATACACTATCCATCTCTTCTTTTGATAATTTTTTTCTTTGAATAGTATCTACTTTAGCTCCTAAATCTTCAAAATCAGACTCTATATTAAATGATTTCTTTAAAACATTTTTATTTTCAGATCTTTCTTGATCATTTCCCATTTCAAGACTTAGTCTTTCATCTTTATTTGAGTATTTCCAAAAGTCAAAAATGCTTTTTCTATGTTTATCTATTTCTTCAATATATAATGTTGCATTTTTTACTTTCGAAATTAGATTTTCTAATTTTAATCTTTGAGCTTTTAAGTCTTGACTTAAATTTTTATAATTTTTTTCACCTTTTTCATACAATGAATATATTGTAACTAAATCTTCAATTGTATAGAATTTCTTTTCCTTAAAAGCTACACTTGTTGGATCTATATTAACTTTTTTAGAAATTTCGTTTTCTTCATCTTTTCTTGTTAAACTATTTTCTAAATCTTGATCATCTTTTATTTTTTTATTTATTTTTGAAGATTTAAAGAAGTACTTTACTTTTCCTATAAAAGTTTTTTTGTATTCTAAATATGTAGAAATCTCTTTTTGCTTCACTAAATATTCATCTTCTTTTATCTTTACAGCTTCTTTTACACCTGAAAGTTCTTTTTCTAATTCTTCTATTTGATCATTTTGAGTTTTAATCTCTTCTTCTGCTACTCTAATTTCACTTTTTATAAAATCAGTTAACATTTCATAAGTAAGCCTTGTTTGCCCCATATATAATTCCAAACCATTATTACTATCAATTCTAGTTATAAAATTAAAATGATTTTTTATTTCTGTTTGCATTATAAATAAGGCTTTCATTAATTTATAAAATTTTAATGCTTCTTCTCTATTTGATAATTTAATTTTATATGTACTTTTTACTTTATCATAAACATATGTATCTCCAGTTATTTGCAAAGATAAACTATTCTTTTTATCATATACTTCAAAAGATAATGCCCAATGTTTTGTAAATAACCACAAATAATTTTCTAAATCTGCAATTTCTGTTCTATTTAAAAACTGTTCAGAATAATTTATTGCATTTATTGGTACATATATTTGAGGAACATTTTGTGCTTTCTTTTTAGCATACTCAAGCTTCATTTTTAATAGATAAAAGAACTCTGAAAATGTTTCTTCTTTTGTACAAACTAGCATAAAATACATTCCTGTTGCTTCAGAATAGTAAATTTGCCATAAGTGGTCTTTATTATATTTTACTCTAAATGGTTCCTTTTTATCTAACTCTTTTTGAATATTAACAATATTTTCTATATCTGGAATAGAAATTTTATCTAACATTCTTAAAAAGGTAGTATATTTCTGAATATCTTCTTCATTTTCTGCTGGAAGAATATACTTGAATAAAGGCATGGCTTTAGCGTATTTTTCTTTTAATGGGTCGGTTCTTAGACAAGGTGTAAATAATATTTCTATTTTATCGATTGGAACATATCTAAAAACTCTATGATCTTTATCATTATTTAACCTAGAAACATTATAGTTTAATGGCTCATATTCAATTATCTCTTCAGGGATTTTCTCTAAGTCTAAATTCAAATATTTTAATTTCTTTTGTAAATCGCCTTTTGTAATTTTATCCACAACCCATTTCTCCTTTTTATAAATATATGGAAAGTATATCATATAAATTTTAATTTGAATAGTTTAATTTATAAAATTTTAATTTAATATTTTACTAATTTTTTCAGTATAAAAAACATCTAATTTACTCATCGCTCTAGTAATTGCAACATATAGTAATTTTATATCTAATACATTATTTTGATATTTTTCACTATTTACATTGAATAAAATTACACTATCAAATTCTAAACCTTTTGCTAAGTATGAAGGAACAATTGAAATTCCCGCATTATACTCTGAATCTTTACTTTGAATTAATTTTACATTTTTATTATATTTTTCAATTTTCTTTTTAATATTTTTACATTCATTTATATCTTTTCCTATTATTGCAATAGATTTAAAACCAGAATCAATATATTCATCGATTTTCTTAGCACATTCTTTTACAATTTTATCTTCTGATTTTAGTTTTGTTATATGAATAGAATCTTTTCCTTCAATAACAGGTTTTCCCTTTATTATAAACTGTTTTTCAAAATCTGGTAATTTATCTATAACTTCATTTGCCTTATTCATAATCTCTTTTGTTGTTCTATAAGTTTTCTCTAAAGTTGTGTAAATTGCTTCTCCATTTGGAAATTCTATATCTATAAATTTTTTCCAATTTTCAATTCCTCTATATGAATGAACTCCTTGAGCTATATCTCCTAATATTGTCATAGAATTACTTTTTAAAATTGTTTTTAAAGTACTAAATTGGAATTCTCCATAATCTTGTGCTTCATCAATAATAACATGTCTCAAATTTTTCTTAATCTTTGATCCATAAATTTTATAGTGAATATAAATTATTGGTGCCAAATCTTCAAATGCTATTTCTTTTTTATTAAGATTCTTTAATGTATTTTTTACTAAATATTCAGCTAAAATCTTATTATCAATTTTGTCATAAATATAATTTTCAATAAAATCTTTATAGTATTCTACACAATCCTTTTTTCTAATTTCATTAAAATATATATCTACAACTTTTATATTATCATTATATATTTTTTTAAGTAAGTCCTCTGTTTCCTCAAAAATTTCAATTCTTTTTAATCTCTTATCATCTTCACTTATTGTATCATCTTGCAACATTCTATTTATTTTAAATTTTCTTTTTGCTGTAATTGCTTCTACAATTGTATCTTTGTTATTTCTTATTTTTGAAAATACATGCTTTTTTACTTCTTCAATTCTTCTTTCAAACTCTAAGTCCTTATAATTTTCTGTAAATAATTTCTTTATATTTTCATATCTCATTATTCTAATATTTTCTATAATAAAATCTTTCTGAGGTAAATAATTATCTTCTACTTGTTTTAAATATCCATCTACAATATTTTTAAATTCTATTGATGATTTTAATTTTGATTCTTTTATAATAGTATCT
>CAORJJ010000028.1:0-18175 GCA_948517135.1 uncultured Clostridia bacterium
AATTTATTTAGAATTTCTATGATAATTACATAAGTAAGCTATATTTTTGAATTTTAATATTTGCATTATTGCAAGTTTTATTATTTAAAATATATTTTTACTCACATAAATAAGAATCTCCCTTCATATAATGTATTGAAGGAGGGAAAAATATGTTTTATTCTGGAAATGATAATTACATGCAAGATTTGTATTTTGGAAATCAAATGTATGGGGCAAATACATATAATCCAAATGGAATGAATAATATGACAAATCCTATGTATATGAATAATGGGATGTGTCCAAATCAATTTCAAAACCAAATTCCAAATCAACCTGTAAGCATCAATAATATGTACCCAAGTTTATATAGAATTTTAATGCCAGTTATTTCAAGAGTTGTTTCTAACAGCAATTATCAATTTTTTAATGAGGATGTATTAAATAATATGGTTGATACTGTTTACAATATTACTGATGGTCAAATTAATTATGAAAACGATAACGATAATGAACAAGTAACAACACAAGAAAGAAACAGTAATACTCAAACTAATACTGCTTCTGTTTCACAAACAAATCAAAATACTACAACAACAAATACATCAACACGTATGAATACAAATACTCAAACAACAAGAAATGCAAATTCCACAAATAGCTCAAATGATAGCTTACTTAGAGATATTATTAAAATTCTTATTATAAGAGAACTTATATCAAGAAGACAATTTCAAAATCCAAACATGCAAAACAATATGAATATGTATAATATGAATAACATGAATTCATTTTGTAATTTATAAAAAATAAGTATAAATTTATAAAATTTGTATATAATCAAAATAGGTGAGTTTTAATTATGAACTATTGGTCTATTTTGAAAAAAAGTTTTATAGGAATATTGATTATAGTTAGTTTTATTTTTATATTTAAACTAACTATTTTCTATATTCCTTTTTTAATTGCATATGTAATTTCCATACTAATTGATCCTATAATAAAATTTGTAAATAAACATACAAATTTAAGTAGGAAAGTAAGTAGTGTTATTGTTCTTGCTACAATTTTCTCAATTATAACTGCATTATTGGTATGGGGAATAATAAGGCTTGTATCAGAAACAACTAATTTACTTGAAGGATTAAATATTTATTTAGAAAAAACATTAGAATTTATATCAAACAAAGTTTCTAGTTTTGATTTTGATAAAATTAAAATTTCTGATAATGTAATAAATATATTTGAAGATACTACAACAGAATACTTAAATACCATAACAAGATATCTTAAAGAACTATTAAATAAAATATTAAATTATATAACTTCAATTCCAAATATGTTTATAAATGTTATTATTACTATTCTAGCAACTTATTTTATAACTTCTGATAAATTTTACATTTTAGATAGAATGGAACATCATTTATCAAAAAAAATGGTTAGCAAAATAACAAAACACGCAAAAGAAATAACCTCTTCATTAGGAGGTTATCTAAAAGCAGAAATTCTTTTAAGTATAATTACATTTATGGTTGTTTTAAGTGGTCTTAATATATTTTATTTAATAGGAATGAATGTGGATTATCCTATATTAATGGCTATTGTAATAGGATTTGTAGATGCATTACCAATATTAGGAGCTGGTAGTATAATGATTCCATGGAGTATTATACTTTTTCTTAATTCTAACAATGCACTTGCAATTTCAGTAATAGGGCTATATATTTTTACTCTTGTTCTAAAACAATTATTAGAACCAAAACTTGTAAGCAATAATATAGGTATTCATCCAATATTTACACTAATTTCTATGTATACTGGATTTAAAATAATGGGAATACTTGGATTACTTATAGGTCCAATTATTTTAATTATAGTAAAAAATATATTTGCTGAAAGTTTAGATAAAGGAATTGTAAATTCAATTACGGACATTTAAACATACTTAAATCTCAATAAATTACTGCTGTTGGAACATATTCATCATCTGGAAGAGGTACATTAGCATTTTCAGGCTTTGATGTTTTTTCAATAGAAGTTACTTTTATCATTGGAGTATCAACATTATTATATGTACCTTTTATTATTTCACCTTTAATATTTATCCATGTATAAGAAGGATAGTCTGAAATGTTTTCACAGGAACATAAGAAACCTACAATTAATGTTTGATTATTTCCAATATCCATATCTCTTGCTAAAACAAATTGGTCATCAGAAAAGTTTTTTACTCTATAAACATATCCTGAAAATGCTATTTTTTGACCAACATATGTATCTATATTATTGTGAACTTGCTGTAAAATGTTTGTATAATTCTCTTTGGATATTAAAGCATATTCAGAAGAGGGAATAGAGTCATCAATTAAATTGTACTCTTTATTTTGATTTATATTTTTACAAATATTATATATTCCAATTGCACCTAATGTAATACATATAATAAGCATTAATAGTAAAACAGATTTTAATATAAGTCTTTTGTTTACCTTTACATTATAAATAATCATATCAAAAATCTCCTATTTTAAAAATTTATATTAAAAATATATGAGAAAAAGTTTTTAATATGACTCATTTTTATATAAAAATAATAAAAAAACAATCCTTATGTAAATTTCCATAAAGATTGTTTCAGAAATTGGTTACCATATTTTTTTCGACCTCATTTCTTCAAATACTATTTTACTTTTTCTTACTTTCAAGTAATTTTTTTCTTCCTTCATCAGATATTTCGATTGCATCTTGAAGAGTTTTTTTAAAAGTAGGTTTGCTTTCAGTTGCATCTTCAGTTGGATCATGGTTAGAATTAAAGAGGTGCCTCTGGCGTTTGCGACTATTTTTATCCTCGGTGCTATGCTTACTTTTTAATACTTTTTCTACTGGTATAACCCGTCGCATGAGATCCATATTCATGAAAATCTCTCCTTTCTATATAAAAAAACATGTTAGTAACTACAACTTAAATATATCAAATTTCATATAAAAAAACAAGACAAAATTAATTTTATTATTTTGTAGACTTTTGTAAATCTGTGTGATAATATAAACTCGATTTTGACAAAATAAACTATAAAAGGAGTATTAATATGGAAAAAGATAAAATGAAAATATTAATGGCTACTGCTTTCCCAACACAAGGAGCTGGAAGTGGTGCATTAGTTACTACTCAAGCAAAATCTTATCAAGAAGCAGGACATGAAGTTACTATAATTACAGGAAATAATAGAAGTAATTTTGATAAATTAGATGGTGTTAAATATCATTTAGTACCATTCACATCAGAATCAGAACAACCTGAAAAATTAGAAGGACAATTACCTTTTAACTATTTAATGTTCACAACTCATACAGAAAGTACTGCAAACTTTTGGAAGGTTGGTCTTGAAGATCTTGAACAATATGTCACAGCGGATAGAAATGCTCTAATTGAAGAAGCAAAAAATTGTGATGTTATACATGCTCAACACAATTGGTTATTAAGTAGTTCTGCTACTGATATGGATAAACCAGTTGTTACTACAATTCATGGAACAGATTTAATGGGATATGAAAGATCAAAAAAAGAGCTTTCTGCAACACTAAATAAATTAAATACTTTAAAAGTAAATTCAAAAGATGGAAGTTTTGGAATTTCTACATCTGATATTGCTAAAGTGGAAGAAGTTTATATGAGAGCCTCTTCAGTAAAAGATATAAGAAGAGGAGTCAAAGATTTAATAGAATCTAAAGCAATTGCAGGAAGTAAAGCTGATATTATGCAATTAGTAGATGTTTTAGATGATAAAAGAAAATATGAATTTTATATTAGAGAATCAGAAAACTCTGCAAAAAAATCAGATAAAATTATTGTTATTTCAGATGCCCAAAAAGAAAAGTTCAATAGTTTATTTCCTTTTGCAGCAGATAAAGTTGAATTATTAGAAAATGGATATGATCCAAAAACATTTTACGTTGATAAAACTGTAAAAAGAGAAGATGTAATTCCTATGTTAACATCTGATAGAACACCAGATGGAAAAATTGATATGGATTATGATAGTTTAATTTTATTTGTAGGAAAATTTGCTGATTTTAAAGGAATAGATTCATTACTTGCAGGAACAAAATTATATGAAGATAAACTTATGAGTGAAGGTAAAAAACCTTTAACTTTAATTGTTGGTTCTGGTGCATTAGAAACAAAACTAAAAGCAGAAGTAGAACAACTTGGTTTGCAAAATACTCACTTTGTTGGTAGACAACCACATAATATAATTTGTAAACTACAAAATTTAGCAGATGTTTCTTTAATTCCTTCAAGAGATGAACCATTTGGATTAGTTGTTATAGAAGGTACTGCATGTGGACATCCAGTTATAGGAAGTAATTCAGGAGGTATTCCAGGAATACTTAATACTAAAAAAGAAAAATTACCAAATCAAAATATCATAAAAACAGATTTAGGTGTTCTTATAAAACCATTACCTGAAAGACCTTCATCATTAAGCCAAGAAGAAAAAGATACATTAGATGTTATAAGCTGTGATTATGTAGTTGCAAAACCTGAAGAAAGAGAAAAAATAGCAGAAAAAGCTGTAACAGAATTTGGTTTAGAAAGTGAAATAAAAAATTATTTAAAATTTTATGCTGAAAGTACAGAGGCATTAGCTGAATCTGTTGAAAAAATAGTTGATGGTGAATTAACATTTGACAATGATTATATTTCAAAATATACACAATCTAACTATTCTCAAAACATAATTAGAGACAAATTAATAGATGTTTATAAAAAAGCAGGGGAGCATAAAAAAAAAGATAGATCACTTGAATATTAATAAAACTTGGGAGTAATAAATTTACTCCCATTTTTTCTTGCAAAATATAGTATTTAGTGATATAGTTTAAAAGTATATTTTAAAAGCAAAATAGGAGGCAGTCATATGGGACTTTTTGATAAAATCTTTGGAAACTATAGTGAAAAACAAGTAAAAAAAGTAATGCATATAGTTGAAAAAATTAATGGTTTAGAACCAGAAATGGAAAAATTAACAGATAAAGAGTTAACAGCCAAAACAGCATATTTTAAAGAAGAATTAGCTAAAGGAAAAACTTTAGATGATATATTACCAGAAGCTTTTGCAGTTGTTAGAGAAGCTTCAAAAAGAGTTTTAGGAATGAGACACTTTGATGTCCAATTAATAGGTGGTATTGTTCTTCACCAAGGTAGAATTTCTGAAATGAGAACTGGTGAAGGAAAAACATTAGTTGCTACATTACCAGTATACTTAAATGCTCTTACTGGAAATGGTGTTCATGTTGTTACTGTTAACGAATATTTAGCCAAAAGAGATAGTGAATGGATGGGAAAAATTTATAGATTTTTAGGCCTTTCTGTTGGCTTAATTTATGGAAGAATGCCATTTAATGAAAAGCAATCTGCATATAGAGCTGATATAACTTATGGAACAAATAATGAATTTGGATTTGATTATTTAAGAGATAATATGGTTATTCATAAAGAAGAAATGGTTCAAAGAGGTCTTAATTATGCAATTGTAGACGAAATTGATAGTATTTTAATTGATGAAGCTCGTACACCACTTATTATTTCAGGTAGAGCAAATAAATCATCAGATTTATATAAAAAAGCAAATTCATTTGTTAGAAAGTTACAACCTAAAGTAATTATTGAAGAGGATGTTAAAGATTTTGAACAAATTGAAGATAATGAAAAATATGATTATATAGTAGATTTAAAAGCAAAGTCTGCAACATTAACACAAAAGGGTATAGAAAAAGCAGAAAGAGAATTTGGACTTGAAAATTTAAACGATTTAGATAACTCTGACATTGTTCATAATATCAATCAAGCTTTACGTGCTCATGGTATTATGAAAAGAGATATTGATTATATCGTAAAAGATGGTGAAGTTCTTATAGTAGATGAATTTACTGGTCGTATTATGTATGGAAGAAGATATAATGATGGATTACATCAAGCAATAGAAGCAAAAGAAGGTGTTAAAATTGCTGATGAATCAAAAACTCTTGCAACAATAACATTCCAAAACTATTTTAGAATGTATAATAAATTATCTGGTATGACAGGTACAGCTATGACAGAAGAAAATGAATTTAGAGAAATTTATAGTCTAGATGTTGTAGCAATTCCTACAAATAAACCATTAATTAGAAACGATCAAACAGATATCATATATAAAAATGAATCTGCAAAATTTAGAGCAGTAGTAGAAGATATAAAAATATCACATGAAAAAGGTCAACCAGTTTTAGTTGGTACAGTTTCAATTGAAAATTCTGAAAAAATAAGCAAATTATTAAAATTAGAAGGAATTGAACATGAAGTATTAAATGCTAAAAATCATGAAAAAGAAGCTGAAATAATTGCCCAAGCAGGTAAATATGGTGCAGTTACAATTGCTACTAATATGGCTGGTCGTGGTACTGATATTATGCTTGGTGGAAATAGTGAATATCTTGCAAAACAAGAAATGAGAAAAATGCAATATGAAGAAAGATTAATTGAACAAGCAACAGCCTTTAATGAAACTGATGATAAAGATATTTTAGAAGCAAGATCAAAATTTAAAGAATTAGAAAATAAATTTAATGAAGAAATAAAAGATGAAAAAGAAAAAGTACTTCAAGCTGGTGGTCTAAAAATTATTGGTACAGAAAGACATGAATCAAGAAGAATTGATAATCAGTTACGTGGACGTAGTGGTCGTCAAGGAGATCCTGGTGAAACTAGATTCTATTTAGGTTTAGATGATAATCTTCTTAAAATATTTGGTGGTGATTTAATTACTAGAGTATTTGATAAAGGAAATATTCCAGAAGATTTACCAATTGAAAATAAGCTTATTGCAAAAACAATTGAAAGTGCTCAAAGTAAAGTTGAAGGAAGAAATTTCTCAATAAGAAAACATATTTTAAGTTATGATGATGTTATGAATACTCAAAGAAACTTAATCTACAAAGAAAGAATGAGTGTTTTAGATGGAACAGATATTAGAGAAAATATCGTTAATATGATTGAAAGCTCTTGTGAAATGATTGTAGATACTTACAGAGAAGAAATAGATGCTGGAAAAGTTAATAAAGAAGCATTATTAAATGAAATAAAAGTAAGTTTAAATATTGGTGAAATTGATGAGTTAAAATCAGATAAAATATCAAGTGATGCATTAGTTAAAGAATTAAAAGAAAAAGCTATAAGTAGCTATGAATCTAAAGAGAAAGAATTTGGAGAAGATATAAGAGAACTTGAAAGAGTTGTTTTATTAAAAGTTGTTGATAATAAATGGATGGATCATATTGATGAAATGGATGAGCTAAAAAATGGTATTGGTTTAAGAGCATATGGACAAAAAGATCCTGTTGTTCAATATAGAATTGAAGGTGGAGATATGTTTGCTGACATGATAAACCAAATTCAACTTGAAGTTACAAAAATAATGTTACATGTTGTAAAAGCAAATAAAGACATAAAAAGACAATCAGCAGCAAGTATAACTGGTGAAAGTTTAGATAATAGTGCTATGTCATCAATTAATGCAGTGGGAGAAACAAATAATGTACCTCAAAATGGTGCATCAACAGAAAAGGCAAAGCCAATTGTAAATGAAGGTCCTAAAGTTGGAAGAAATGATCCATGTCCATGCGGAAGTGGTAAAAAATATAAGAACTGTTGTGGTAAAAATAATTAAAAATTTCAAAAAAGAAGTGTAACCCAAAAAATAACACTTCTTTTTTACATATAAATAAAAATTATTAAATATATTCATTATCGATTGACATAATATAGTAAAGATGATATAATATGTAAACGTATTATAGTAACCAAATTCAATGTTTAAAACAATGGAGGTAACAACATGGAAAACAACACTCAGATGATGGAAACAACTATGAACACGACTGTACAGGCTCCTGATGTAAGCGCTATTGGTCTGAATATATCTGTTCCTAAAACTGCAACAGATATCGTTCCACTCAACCACCAGCAGGCTCTTTCAGCCTATTCTGAAGCAGAGCGGCAGGAAATCATAGCCCTTGCTGATAGTATTGATGTCCGAAAAACAGAAAATGTTATGAGCTATGGTTCTGTGGCATTAAAAAGAACTTTTGACCAGTGCGGAAATTTCCTGAAAGACGAAAGAGGATCTCATGCAGATCAGGAAGTTATTTCACGAGTAATTGACCTCTCAAAAAAAGCTTCCAACAGCTATGATGATTTCAATCTTGTTCTTCAGGAACCTGGTCTTTTCCAGAAGTTCTTACTTAAGCTCACAAGCGGTTCTAAAGGCAACTCACGGACAGACAAGATTCAAAAGAGTGCAGTAACTAGTTACAAGCTCTTAGTTGAGTTGAAGACATCCTGTGATTCCTGGATTACTATGCTCAAAGATGCGATGGGAGATATCACAGATTCTGCTTATAGCGATGTTGAAACAATTTCCCTGCTTGAAAAATATATCATTGCAGGAAAAATTGCAGAAGACCGAATTGTTGGCGAAATGAAAGCAATTCAGGATCAGCATCAGCAGACTGGAATGGCACAGTATGCACATGATTACCAGCAACTCAAGGAAGGTCATGACATTTTTACAATAACTATGAACAACCTTGAGAAGTCTCGAATTATGTACTATTTAAGTGTAGGCCAGTTATCTCTTATTAAGAAGAGTAACATTGATGTCCAGATTGCAATCAACACACAGGTTAATAACAGTATGGCACTTGTAGGTCAGCAGCTCAGAAATGCTCTGTTGAATGCCAAAACACGAGAAGTGCTCGAAGGGCAGAATGCAATTGTAAGACTGAATGACGAGCTCATCAAGGATGTAAGCCAGTCTGTTGGAATGACAGCAGAGCAGGCTGAAAAAGCAATGTATGCCAGTTTCTATAACACAGATGCTGCCAAAACTGCGGTTACAGCGGTTATTAGTAGCTGTGAAAACATCAAGAAGGTCGCAGGCGATATGCTACCGAAGATGAAAGCTGATCTTACTGAGCTTAACGGCTTGATCGAACAGCTTGAACCTGTTGTCGGAACATCTATTGAAACTTTAAACAATGAACCCAGCAAAACTCCAACTGGAGGAAATGCAAGTCTGCAATTTTGATTTCAGACAATCCTAATAAAAGAGGCGAATTTCAAAAGAAATCCGCCTCTTTTTATTTAGTTGGAAACTATTGTAATTTACATAATGTTGTGATATAATATTATTGTTATTTCTAAAAATATATATTTGGAAAGGAGAAAAGAGAAATATGATTATATCTTCTCAGGGATTTGGTCACTACACAGATGGTATTAACAACCAGGATTTGGGTATTGAGCATGACAAGATGCTTCTTCTTTTAGATGGATGCACTGCAGCAAAATATTCCGATTCCGGAGTCCGGCTGTTTGGTCAGCTTTTCTCAAGAAAGGGGGATTGTGATAGCTTAGAAAAATTTGAAGATAATGTAAAAAGTGTCTTTGATGATATTATCAGACTGTCAGCAAGATATTATGCAACACGTGAAGAACTTGAAAAAGACTTCATTATGGAAAATCTTTTGTTTACAATCATAGCTTGTTTTGAAACAGAAGATAAGTACGTTGTGAAACTCTTTGGAGATGGATACATCGTTACTCAAAATGTAAAAGGATTGATTAGCTACATTAAATTTGCATATGGAAAATGCCCACCATACTTTGCATATAGGTACTGTCAGACAGCACCTATAAATTTCCAAACAAATGACTTTAAAACTTTTATATTTGACAAAAAGTCATTTAGTAAGGTTCTAATTGCTTCTGATGGACTTATGCCTATAGCAAAAGGTGCTTTTAGAGATTTAGATACAGGTATTGCAACTGGAAATTTTTCCTTGCTTGAAACACTTATCAGAGAGCAAAGAATGCGTTTCTTTGACGATGTCACAATTCTAACATTTGGAGGTAAAAATTAATGGGTATATTCTCAAAAAATAAAAAAGCGAATGAAAAGAAGGGTGCAAGTCTACACGAACCAGCAAAACAGTTGGTTGATCAGAAAAAAACTGTCACTATAAAACCTGACGTTTCTACAACCGTAGCAGAAGAAAAGCCAAAGTTACCTGAAAAGCAGGTGCAATCTGAAATTAAAACTGCTCAGGTTTCTAAGGTTACTGATACAAATTTGGAGTTTCAAATGATGTATGGTTTGGAAAGTGTTGCAGAAGAGTTGCCACCTGAGGTAGAAAAAACTGTTGGAAAAACTATAAGTACAGTTTCTGAACCTGCTACAACAGCAGTAAAAACAACTGAAGGATCTAAACCATTAGAAATAATACCTGGTGGTGGATTCAGTAGCTACACAAAAAAAATTTTTCCTAAACCACCAGTAAAGCGGTTTGTAAACAAGCAACTTACTATCATTCTGATAGAAAATACTGTGAAAATGTTACAGGAAAAAGATAAAATTGTGCAACTTGTAGAAAGTTTTACTCAATCAGACATGGTATGTGTTATAAACTATGGAGAAAAAATTACACAAAGTGAAATCTTTGAAATTTCCTCCACTCAAAAGCCAAACATTTCATTCGATGAAATGACTGGTGAAAAAGTACGTTTTTTTGATGCTTTGGTTAAACTTGAAAAATTAGTTTCCAGTAAATACTATGCAACTGAAGAGAAACCTACTGAAAATGTACTGATTGATAGAATCAGAGTAATTGGTATTGGTACTTGCATAGACAACTGTTCTATTACCCCAAAAGAAACAGCTTTAGAATGTTTCGAAAAAATTGCAAGTAAAACCAAAGTTGTAAACAAATACTTCTGTCTCACAGATGAATATTTTGTAAATGCAGCTGAAATCGGTTTTCATTCAATCGGTGCCATTTGCAGAGAATATCAGCAAAGATTGGAGGATTAAACAGTGACATTCATGGAAAAATTTTATCAATTCATTAATGCCATTTTTTTCCGGATTTCTGGTAAGGAAATAGGAAACATCTCACCGCAACTTGAATTAGAATCAGGTTCTGAAGTAGATCAGGCAACCTCTTCTGATACATCTAAAGATGAAATTTCGGAAGACTCATTAGAAGAAAGAATAAATGTTGCCAAAAGGACACTACTTACAAAACTTTACTCGCTTGAACAAGAAATTGCTGTATTCGAAAGTGATTTTCCTAACGAATACAATGAGTTTTTTCAGAGAATTGAATCTTTAAGAGCTTCATACAACTCGAGTTTGGATGAGTTAAAAAAGTTATTAACTTTTGAAATCGATCCTGATACAGACACAACCAAAATCGATGAAGTAGTTAGGCTTGAAAAAGACATTCACAATTTCATTGAACACACAGTAAAGTTTCACATTATCTCAAAACGTTTACAACAATTAATAAAAAAATTGAATATTTTATACAACGTTTCTATTTTTCATTCAAAAGAATGTGAAAGGGAAAAAGTTTGCACACAACTTGAATATGCAATCCAATCTGAGAGAAAGATTGTCCAAGAATTCAAAAACAGTCATTATGTTTTAGCAGATAAGCACCTCAAAGAGCGGATTATAGAGTTACTTTCATATGTAGATTATGAAATTTTCAAATCCAGCATACGTAGTTCTCATATCCAGCCAAAAGATTTGCTTAACAGATCTGTAATGATAGCTGATTTTGATGAGTTCAATTATGTAACAGCATATATTGCTTTCATAAAAGATGAATTCTCAGATTTACTTGAACTTTTGCCTTTGATTTCTGATGAGGAATGTTACAAAGTTTTAAAAAAGAAGTCAGAAAAAATCCTTGCTTGCCTCACATATTCTGAAGATTTCAAAACGGTTCTGTTAGAACCGCAATTTTGGGAGGAATTATTGGCTTTTGAGTCAAATTTACTCGAAATGCTGAAAATGTGTGGAGTGGAAAAAGAAAAAGTTAAGGTAAAATTGATTGGTAAAATGGATATAACAGTAGTCGAAAAAGACGTATTAGTTTCTCCAGTTACCAATGCCAATGTAGCCTTAGTAGGCATTTTTGCAACAACACATGATGAACGTGTTCTGTTACTCATAAAACTACTCAAAAATATGTCTAAAGATATCACTTACAAGGAAATATACTTCTTATCATTGCTTTTCGATGCTATTGAAGTAATACAAAGTATCCCAAATGATTTGATAAAGCACATTGATAAGTATATTACCAAGTACCCATACAACAAAAAAACCATTATTAATCGGAAACAGGAAGTAATTAATGCTTCTAATAAGGAATATGTAGTTATTTTTAGTTTAGATAACTACGCAGAAGAAATTGTCAAAACACTGAAAAATCTAAATCTTGATTTTAAAGTTGTAAATGGCAATGTATTCGTAAATTCTTTCTATTTTAATGGTTTAGACAATGTATTAAGTAGCCTGAAAACAAATACACAAAACTTATAAAACGGAGGTAATATTATGTCTAACTTTTACAATTTTTCTTCTTCTGAGATCCACATTTTCCTGATTCTTCTTGACGCTTCTGGTTCTATGGAGGATGATGAGGCCAATGTAAGAAAAGGTCTTGAGATGTTCAAAGAAAGCTTTAACGATTTCTATTTATCTAATTCCATTGTTGTATCAATTTGCAGGTTTGATAATGATTTTTATCCTGGATACTTTAGACCTGTAAAAGAAATGGATACTCGCTACTCAACAGATGGTGGAACAGCTCTTAACTATTGTCTCATCGAAGCCAAAAAATATCTTAACTCATATATCCGTGAAGTAGTTGAGCGTACAGGCGTACAGCCACAAGTAACTTTTGTTTGCATGTCTGATGGTTCACCATGCGGTGACAAAGCAAGTGATAGTAGTGGCAAAAATGCTATTGAAGAAATGAATTTTGCCAAGATTACAACTGCTTTTGCAGCTTTAGGAACCCAGATCAATGCACAGTTTGGTGTAGATCACGGATTTATGGCAAATATCGATGTAACAGACCGTACAGCACTTTTGAACTTCCTTGGTGTTGATCTTTCCAATTCCTGTAAAGAACAGTCTCAGAGTTCAAAATCTCTTGGGGCTAGCTTCTTCAGCCAAACAGCTGAAACAAGTCAGTCTCAGGAATACTCTCAGGCAACTGCGCAGGCATTAGAAGATAACTCTTGGATTGGTGATATATAAGATTTTTGATAACACGTTGACCAAATGTTGTGGGAGAACAATGTTCTCCCACATTCCATAAAAGGAGAGAACTTATGTACAATAAATTAAAAAAATTTGTTTTTAACAACTTTAGCAAAGGTTCTTATAATTTGGTTTCTAAGGTTGAAGGTAAAGAAGAGATTTATCTTAAAGATAACAAAATGGTAGTTCTGATAGAAGATGAAGAAGTTGGAAATCGCATTTTCGAAGTTGTAAAGGCCCTAAAAGAGTGGAAAGAACCTATTAAATCAAACCATGTTACTTTTAAGCTCACAGACTTTGTTACAAACAAATTTGGTATAGTAAAGATCTTATTTGCTAATGTAGAATTTTCTTTTGAATATAACTGGGATAAGCAGTCTCAGATTGAAAAACTTAGAGAACTAGTTTCATTTGCACATTCCATGCAGGAAAATGGCTATATTATTGATGATTCTATCTTTGATAATGAAAATTGTACTAACCTTTCTGATTTTATTTCGTTTTTCAGTCCGAACAAAAATTTGGAAAGTTCTACAAACAATTGCCTAATAAAATATATTCACCATGTATTATCTTTGGATAAAATATTACCTTTTAATAAAAGCTTGGAGGAGTATTATCAACCAATTATTGCAGAAAATAAAATCTGCAATCTGGCAACAGATTTTCCATACCATATGCCAATAATACAAATGTGCTATAAGTACTGTAAAGATGGTATTGTTCCTGAAGACTTTGATTCGATTTTAAAAAATGAAGGTTTAGAAGCTTACAATGCAGACTTTTATTCTTCAAAGCTTATTGTTAGCAAACCTGATCTTAGTGCCAATTTACCTGTAACAGAAACCACAGAAACATATACTGTTTACAACAATTGCATAAAAATATATAACAAAATTTCTTCTGAATTTAGAGAGTTTTTGGAGGATAAATCTGGATTTATAAGAAATTGTAATTTTTGTGTTGAAGAATCTTTTCACAATTGGATTATAGATTTTGAAGGAAATATTGTTGGATATGAGTATAAACTAAAAATTGATACAAGTAATCGTTTGGAAGTTTTTGCCAATGATTTTTGTAACCAGCGTGATATTCTTGATTTTGTTTCCAGAATAAGAAATTATATTCATAGTATAGTTGAAAGATCATATTCCGATTTTGAAACCAATAAACATTCATTTAATATTGAAACTGATTTAGTAGTTTATCCGAACAATAATTTCAAAATTGTCAGCATAGACGCTTTATACAATTTAGTTTCTGATTGCCCGAAAAATATTGATGAAGAAATTACCATAGTATTTTTCAAACTGCTTCTTGCTTATTTGGAAAAAACATATGGAGAAATCGGTGATAAAGCGGATTTATATGAGAAAAAAGAAGTTCGATATTTAAGCCCTATACTTGCAAAGGAATTTTGTAAGTTTGCTTTAAAACAAAATCATTGTCCTTGGGTTGCAAGTCCAGCATTAGATGAATTTATCAATAATGATATGAAATTCCTTAATGATACGTTAGCCATTGACAGCAATCTAATCTACAATCCAGATGATTCTATTTCATTTTTATTTGAACATGAAGTAAAAAAGAAATATGGAATAGAGCTTGAAAAAGGAGGAATGCAAACTCTACCTGATGGTAGAGTGGTAGTAACCTTATCTCGTAGGAAAAACATCTACAATATTCAAAACAAGGTTGAATCTTTAGAACGTGAAATCTTTCTAAAATTTAGAAACTTTAACAAGTATATAAATTTGGTAGAAATTTCCGAAATTATTTATTCTTTAGATTTGAACTCAGAAAATTTGTATCATGTTGTAGGATATGTAACAACACCATTTCTTGGTGAACCATTAACTATGTCTAAGCTTTTAAATTTCAACAACAAAGAAATTCTAAAAGTTGCTGGAATGTTGCTGAGTAATTTTGGTGTCTACTATATTGATTACTCTCAGATAAATATTAATATTACTCATCATGATAATTCTGATGATACATTTTCATTCTATATTAATCCATTAGATGAAAATTTCAGAATTAACAATAGCAATTATAACAACTCTGCAGAATATATTAAAGCGTTCTTTGATTTCTTAGTAAACAATGGTTACAATAAAAATGCATTTGTTGGCTTGGATTTGAGTGAATATGACATTGGAAGTTATTTAATTTACTATGCATCAAAAATGAACACGTATTGTGAGGAACACAAAATCTACTATGATAGTAACTACGATATGTGTCCTGTATGCCAGATAACTCGTTGCATTATTGATTGTGAGAATTTGGACAAACATTATACCAAAATCTTTGAGGATAAATATGCTATTCATTACAGATATCGTGCACATAACCTCAAAATTTATAAAGGTGATGGTATTGTTGATCTAAATGCACTTGAAAAAAATGTCAATAGAATAATCGAAAGAAATCTGTCCAGTAGTAGGCATAATTTACAGCAGGAATGCTTTATTCCTTACAAAAAGGCTTTAGATAGTTCTAAAAAGTTTATTGGATATATTTATGATCCAATAGATTTTCAAAGTTCAGATTTCAATGATTTAAGTAACACTGAGAACTTAGAAAACTTGCCAAGAATCATGAGTTTAATTCGGTTAATATTACAGGTCAAAGAACTTATGTATTATGATTTTGGCTTTATTGAAAATCCATTTGGTAATGTTTTTTTAAGTAAAAATCATAAAAAGCAGGTGCAACTTGTTAATGTAGATTTTATTGGTAAAAAAACTTCGAAGAGGAGTATTTCAAAATGGACATATCGGTATATCTGTAACATAATTAATTCCGCCCCTAACATTGATCTTGATACTAGTAAGTTTGGGAATGATTTGGATGATATTTTAGTTTCACTTCAAAGATACTCAAAAACTTTAACTATGTATTGTCCTATTCACAAAATTTATTATAGTGCAGAATATTTATTCTGTCCAAAATGCGTGAATAAAGAGCAATTAAAGAACTTGGATATTGAATATGTAAAAGAATCCGAAATTTCTTCATGGAAGATCTTTAACAAAGGCGGTGAATCTATTATATATGAGTATGGTAGTGACTCACTTGCCAAAATTTTCAAACCAACTGTTAATTATAGTTTCAAAAATAAAGTTCTTGCAGCAATTTTATCAAAGTCAGAAATTTTAGAAGAGATCAATAATAAAAGCCATAAATTTAAGTATATAATTCCCAAAAAAATTCTTGTTGATAAAAGTAGCGGAAAAATTTTGGGCTATGTTATGTACGACAAGGTAGTTGCTGGTCAACCATTATCAGTCTTAAAAGACACAGTTGCTTTAGATGATCTTGGTTTTGATCGGAAAGACATTCTTGAAGTCTTAATCACAGCAGGTGAAGGTATTCAAACCCTGCATGACAAGGCAAATATATTTATTGGCGATTTGAATGGTAGAAATATTCTTTTTGATACAGATAAAAATGTATATTTCTTGGACTTTGATGGAATGGGAGTTGATAACATATCTCCATTATTCTGGACTGAGAAGTATATTGACCCTGTATCTCAAAAAAGTAACAACATTACCAAAAAGGATGACTGGTATTCATATGCTATTCAAGCATTTTTTTATCTAACCCTTACACATCCATTTGACGGAATATATAAGATTGGAAACGAAAGCTTAGAAATTCCTGACAAAATGGAACGTCGGCTATCACTTTTAGGAAACCATGGAATTCCAGTTCCTAAAATTGCTATTCCTTGGCATTGGATGAACGAAAGCTTACAAAATGCTTTTTTGAATATCTTTGAAGGAGAGTGCAGAAAGAGTATTGTTCCTGAGCTCAAATCACAATACCAGAAGTTGTATCATGGAAATTTTTGCTCAGTTACAGAACTCAATGAGCCTGAAGAGAATTCAGAAGAAGAAACTATAGAAACAATTCCAATTGGTTCAAATTTTATTGCCAAAAAGAATAACCCTTTTAAGGAAAATGTAGTTCGTATTATAAACAGTAATTCTGCGGTATGTAGCGATGAAAACGATGACAACTATGTAGTCACATTGCTTAACGGTAGCGAATATAAGATACATTTTCCACACTGTTCAGAAATCCTTGATATTATCAGGTTAGAATCCTCGCCAATTGATTTTGCAATATACTCTGATAAAATTATTGGAGTTAATCGAGATACTAATAGGCAGGTTTTCTATGAGTTCTTTTCTTTTGAGTCAGATAACGTTGTAATAAATGGAAATACACTTTATTTAAGCAAAGATGGCTTAATTTATCAAATCGAATTTGATTTTGAAAAAGAAGTTAAACGACAAAAAATTAAATTCTTGATAGATCAGGAAACTGTTGGTTTTCTGGTAAAGTTTGGTTCCAAATTCATGTTGGTTAAACGTAATAAAAACGGAATCGATACAATCTATTGCAATAGTGAAGCTCTTTGCGATTTCGATTTTTGTCCCGTTTCTAAGTATAACATTCTTTATGATGATACTACAAAAATATGGTTGGTAATCAGTAATACGGGGAAATATATCACTATCAAATCCTCTAATGGCCACCATACAGAAGGATATATAAATGTTCCTGATATGAATGTAAAGAACATCTCCTTTAATAAGGGCGTTATTTATATTCCTAGTCAAGATAATTTGTATATCACAAATGTACTTGATCATATGTCCAATAAAAATATGGAGTGCAATAAAATTATGACTCCTGATTCACATTTGTGTAATTTCAACTCTAAAGGTTTTAGCGTTATAACAGACGGTATACTTTACGATGTAAGTAAAAAATAAGAGTTTGCAAATTTCACAATTCTTATAAAAGCCTGCCGAAGAATTCTTCGGTGGGCTTTTTTTATGCCCAAAGTTTACTTGACCAAAATAAATATAAATGATATATTAAATGTGCTTAAAGTTTAATAAAAAGGATTAAATATACATGTTAGAATTAGAAGAGAATTTAAAATTTTTAAATGAATTAAAAAATAAATTAGAGGAAATTAAAGATTCAATGAAAATTGAATCTTTAAAATT
>CAORJJ010000028.1:18185-22063 GCA_948517135.1 uncultured Clostridia bacterium
AAATAAATTAGAAAAAGAATCTTTATCTGAAAACTTTTGGAATAACCAAGAAAATTCTACATTAGTTTTTTCAAAAATAAAGAAACTTCAAAAGAAAATTGGATTATATGAAAGTCTAGAATCTGAATTAATTAATCTAATAGAAATGAATGAACTTCTTAATTTAGAACCAGAAGAGGAACTTATAAAAGAACTATTATTAAATTCACAAAAAATTAATGAACAATGTGAAAAATTAGAAATTGAAACATTACTTTCTGGAAATTATGATTTTAATAATGCTATTATAACAATGCACCCAGGAGCTGGAGGTACAGAATCTCAAGATTGGGTTGAAATGTTATATAGAATGTATGGAAAGTGGGCTTCTTCTAATGATTTTTCTATAAAAGAATTAGATTATCTAGATGGTGATGAAGCTGGAATTAAAAGTGTAACATTTTTAGTATCTGGTGATTATGCTTATGGATATTTAAAAGGAGAAATGGGAGTTCATAGATTAGTAAGAATATCACCATTTGATAGTGGGGGAAGAAGGCATACATCTTTTGCTTCGGTAGAAGTTTTGCCAGAAATAACAGATGATATTCAAGTAGAAATTAATTCAGATGATTTAAGAATAGATACTTATAGAGCATCTGGAGCAGGTGGACAACATATAAATAAAACAGATTCAGCTGTGCGTATAACACATATCCCAACAAATATTGTTGTTTCTTGTCAATCTGAACGATCTCAAACAATGAATAAAGAAACTGCTATGAGAATGCTAAAATCAAAATTATTAGATTTAAAAGAAAAAGAAAATAAGGAAACAATTTCAGAATTAAAAGGTGAGCAGAAAGATATTGCATGGGGAAGTCAAATTCGTTCTTACGTATTTTGCCCATATACATTAGTAAAAGATCACAGAACAAACTATGAAATTGGCAATGTTGATTCTGTTATGGATGGAAACTTGAATGCCTTTATGCAAGCGTATTTGAAGATGTTAAACAAAGGGTAATTTGTCAATAAGTAAACATAAAAAAGTTTTTAAAAAACATTGCAAAAAAAAATGCTATATAATATAATCATTAAGTATTAAAATTATAATAAATATACAAATTAAATTTATTATATGATTTTAAACAAATGAAAAAATGCAAATTTTATTTGTAAAATTATTTTAATCGGAGGAATCTATGGAAGAATTAGACTTAAAGGAATTAATCTCAATATTTATGAAAAGAAAAATCCTAATTATATTAGTCGTAATTATTTTTGCACTTTTAGGTGCAATATATACATTAAAATTTATAACACCAACTTATCAATCAACTACAAGTTTAGTTTTAGTTCAAACTGGAACTGAAAGAAATAATCTACAAGATATAGATACAAGTTCAATTACAACATCTGATGTTACATTAAACTCTAAACTAGTTGATAATTATAAATCAATTGCAACTAGCAAAGCAACAGCATCACAAGTTTTAAAAAATCTTAGTCTTAATATGAGTATAGAAGAACTACAAAAAATAACATCTGTTTCAACAAAAGCAGATACAGAGATAATTATAATAACAGTTGAATATACAGATCCCGAAATGGCTTGTAAAATAACTAGTGAAACAGCAAATGTATTTGTAGAAAAAGTAAATGAAATATATAAATTAGACAATTTGAATATATTAGACAAAGCAGAAGTAAATTATACACCATCAAATATTCATCTTACAAAAAATATTATAATATTTGCATTTGTTGGTGCTATTTTAATCTCAGGTTACATTTTACTAATTAACATGCTAGATACAACTGTTAAATCTGATACAGATATAGAAAAAGCTTTACATGTGCCTGTTCTTGCATCAATCGTTTTAACTAATGAAAGTGCAAGAAAAAATGTTCAAACTCAAGCTGATAATTTATATAAAATTTCTGGACTTGATTCTGAAGGTGTAGTACCACAAACAAATGAAGAACTAAGAATAAATAATAATGATAGTGTATTTGAAAATTACACAACTAATGAGGATTCCATTGAAGAAATAAATAATCAACCATATCATTCAAATTATAATGATAATTATAAAGGCAGAAATAAAAACAAAAATCAATATAAAAATAGGAGGAATGATAAATAATGAAAAATGAATTAGTTGTTGTAAATAGTCCTAAATCACCAGAAGCTGAGATGTTTAGAGCTCTAAGAACAAATATTCAATTTATGAATGCTGACTCAGAAAAGAAAGTTATGCAAATAACAAGTACTGTCCCTGGAGAAGGAAAAAGTTATGTTTCTGCTAACTTAGCAATTGCATTCGCTCAAATTAATAAAAAAGTTTTAATAATAGATATAGATATGAGAAAAGGTCGTCAATATTCAATGTTTAACTTGAATCCAAGACCAGGATTATCAAATTTCTTATCTGGAGTTGTAGATTCAGATTTTGCACTTCAAAAAGAAAATATTGAGAACTATATTCAAGCTACTGATATTGAAAACTTATTTGTTATAACATCTGGTAGTGTTCCTCCAAATCCTTCTGAATTATTAGTTTCAAATAAAATGAGTAAAGTAATAAATTCTTTAGTAGAAAAATTTGATGTAATAATTTTTGATGCACCACCATGTTTAATAGTTGCAGATGCTTTAATAATGGCTAGACTAGTAGATTTCAATTTAATTGTTTGTGCTCAAAATATAACAAAAATGGAAGAACTAAATAAAGCAAAAGCTGCAATTGAAAATGTTCAAGGAAAGGTAGCTGGAATTATACTAAATAAAGTACAAGTTACTACAAAAACATATGAAAATTCATACTACTATGGTACTAAAATGCAATCAGCAAAACCAAAACAAAGAAAGCAAAGAAGGTCAGAATAAATGATTGATTTCCACACTCATATATTGCCAGGAGTTGATGATGGTTCTCCCAATATTGAAGAATCTAAAAAAATGATATTAGAAGCAAGAGACTTGGGATTTGAAAAAATAATTTCAACATCTCATTATGCTTATGATTGTTATGAAATACCTGAATATAAAAGAAATGAAATGATAACTGAATTAAATCAAGAAGAAGATTTTCCAGAAATTATACTTGGAAGTGAAATTTTCGCATCTTATAATATGATAGATTTTTTAAAAGAAGGTAAAGCATCAACAATAAATGGAACAAATTATATATTATTTGAATTACCACTAAGGACTGAATTTCCTAATTTAAAAGATTTAATTATAAAACTTCAAGAAAATAATTATAAATTAATTTTAGCACATCCTGAAAGATATTCAGTTATTCAAAATAATTTTAATTATTTATATGAATTACAGGAAATGGGAGTTTTATTCCAATGTAATTATGCTAGTATTATTGGATATTATGGATTTGTAACAAAAATTACAGTCAAAAAGATATTAAAAAATAAGTTAGCAAGTTTTTTAGGATCAGATGTTCATAGATCTGGAACTATATATAAAGAATTTTCTACAATAATGAAAAAATTAAAAAAAGTAGTAACTCCAGAATATTTAGATGAATTAACAACTTTTAATGCAGAAGCAATCTTAAAAAATGAAATGCTTTAAAATTATTGATTTTTATGTCGAATTTTGTTAAAATAAATATATAGTTAATTCAATAATGGAGGTGATACATATGGCATCTCAAGAATGTCAATATTGTTATTATTGGAAAGGTAATCACACAACTACAAAAGCAGATTGTGATAAAACGGGAAAATACAAAAAATATAATGATGATTGTGATTGCGGGAAATTTGCAAAAAGATAAATAATAATAAACAAAAATAGATTTTAGAGTAATTTAAAATCTATTTTTTTATTTTAAAAACTATTTGTATTATAAATAAAATATGTTATAATACAG
>CAORJJ010000029.1 GCA_948517135.1 uncultured Clostridia bacterium
GCAGTCATTAAATATGACTGCTAAACTTTTTTAAAATAAATATTATTATTTATTTTAAAATTTATAAGTGAAAAGGGAGGATTTATTTATGATAAAACCATTAAATGATAGAGTTTTAATAAAGATGGTAGAAGCTGAAGAAACAACAAAGAGTGGAATAATTTTAACATCTAGTGCTCAAGAAAAACCACAAATTGCTGAAGTAGTAGAAATTGGTCCTGGTGGAAAGGATGAAAATGGAATAAAAGTAGAAATGCAAGTAAAAAAAGGAGATAAAGTAATTACAAGTAAATATTCTGGAACAGAAGTAAGATATGAAGGTGTTGATTATATTATTGTAAGACAGTCTGATATTCTTGCAGTAGTTGAATAAAAAGTAATTGATATCTTTGAAGAAATTTTAACCAAATAAGATAAAGTTATAAATTATTTTGGAAGGAGAAAAAATATTATGGCAAAAGAAATAATATATGGCGAAGATGCTAGAAAGAAATTATTGGAAGGTGTTAATAAATTAGCAGATACTGTTAAAGTAACATTAGGTCCAAAAGGTAGAAATGTTGTATTAGATAAAAGTTTTGGTGCTCCACTAATTACAAATGATGGAGTTACAATAGCAAAAGAAGTTGAGCTAGAGGATCCATTTGAAAACATGGGAGCTTCACTTGTAAAAGAAGTGTCTACAAAAACAAATGATGTAGCAGGAGATGGAACAACAACTGCCACAGTTTTAGCACAAGTTATGTTAAAAGAAGGAGTAAAAAATGTTGCAGCAGGTGGTGATGTTTTATCAATAAAAAGAGGAATGGATAGAGCAACAGAAAAAGTTATTGAATCTTTAAAGAAAATTAGTTCACCAATAAGTGGAAAAGAAGATATTGCAAGAGTTGCAAGTATTTCTGCTAACAGTGAAGAAATTGGAAACTTAATAGCAGATGCTATGGAAAAAGTTTCAAAAGATGGAGTTATTACAATTGAAGAATCAAAAACATCATCAACAGAAGTAAGTGTTGTTGAAGGAATGCAATTTGATAAAGGGTATGTTTCTCCATATATGGTTACAGATACAGAAAAAATGGAAGCTGTTATGGATAATCCATATATTTTAATAACAGATAAGAAAATTTCAAATATACAAGAAATTTTACCATTATTAGAGGAATTATCACAACAAGGTGGAAAACTTGTTATAATTGCAGATGATTTTGAAAATGAAGCATTATCAACATTAATTTTAAATAAATTAAGAGGAATTTTAAATGTTGTTGGAATTAAAGCACCAGGTTTTGGAGATAAGAGAAAAGAAATGTTAGAAGATATAGCTGTTCTAACAGGTGGAGAAGTTATTACATCAGAATTAGGTTTAGATTTAAAAGAAACTACTTTAGCACAACTTGGTAGAGCTAAACAAGTAAAATGTACAAAGGAAAATACAATAATTGTTGATGGAATGGGAGATAAGAATGCTTTAGAAACAAGAATATCTCAATTAAAACATAATATAGAAGAAACAAAATCAAGTTATGATAAAGAAAATCTTCAAGAACGTTTAGCAAAACTTGCTGGTGGTGTTGCTGTAATTCAAGTTGGAGCAGCAACAGAAATTGAAATGAAAGAAAAGAAATTAAGAATTGAAGATGCATTATCTGCTACAAAAGCAGCTGTTGAAGAAGGAATTTTACCAGGTGGTGGAACTGCATATGTTAATGTAATTCCAGAAATAGAAAAAATGTTAAATGAAGTTTCTGAAGATGAAAAAATAGGTGTAAAAATTATATTAAAAGCATTGGAAGAACCAATAAAACAAATTGCTATAAATGCAGGATTAGAAGGTGCAGTAATTTTAGAAAAAGTAAAATCTAGTAAACCAGGTGTTGGATTTGATGCCTCTAAAGAACAATATGTAGATATGAAAAAAGAGGGAATAGTAGATCCTACAAAAGTTACTCGTTCAGCAATTCAAAATGCAGAAAGTGTTGCATCAATGATATTAACAACTGAAAGTATAATGACAGAAAAGAAAGAAAAAAATTGTGGATGTGGAAATAATCAAGCAATTCCAGATATGGGTGGAATGTATTAAAAGGAAGCAGAAATGCTTTCTTTTTTTGTCAAATAATATGTGAAGGATTGCAAAATTATGTGAAATGTATTATAATAAAAGAGATACCAGTTATATTACCCACCATGAGCATATAATAATCTCATAGTGGATATGCCTATTAATACAAGGAGGAGAGTATTTATGATTACTCGGACAGTTTTAAGTGTTATTACAATGGTAGCTATGCTTTCATCTCAGAGCGCAATTCAGCTCAATGATCATTCTGTACCTCAGTGCGAAGTGGTAACGCAGGTTACCAGTATTGAGGCGATAGATGACAATGATTATTGTTATTTTTGCGATGATCGGGAGCTTACCACTAGAGAAAAAATCGAAGAGTTGCTTTGGAAATGTCTCACAGATGAGAAAAATTGGTTAGAGGATGGTGAAATAACAGAAGAAACTTACCAGTTGCAGATAGAACCATTTAATGCTGCATTAAACTATTTGCCGTTTGCATCTGATGAAGTAGTAGACTGTATGTATGAAGAACTGCTTTGGGCAAATTTAGATTGGCTTGAAGAAGATAAGGCAATAGGATACGAGATTGATGAGGGTTTTTATGAGTACCTTACTGATGAACTCTCAAAAATGGGAAAATATTAAAACTATAATCCCAAAATTGTATAAAAAAAATTAGGCAAAAAACGTCATTTGATGTATGCAAAAAAAGGAAGCAGAAATGCTTCCTTTTTGCATGCTAAAATTAGCAACAACCTCTACCGCTGTTATTTCCACAGCAACAGAATAAGATTATTATAAGAATGATTATCCATAAACATTCGTTATCTCCTCCAAATAATCCGCATCCACAGCCACAACCTCTATTCTCTGGCATAATAAATTCCTCCTTTAAAAATATGTTTTGTGCGATTTTTCAATCGCATTTATGTTATATACTATGAAATTTTGGAAAAAGTGTTACTAAATTTATTACTATACTAAATAAAAAATTTTAAAAAAGTGTACAAAAAAATAATTTAATGATATAATTTTCAAAAAGTATAAAATGAGATAAATAGGCATTAAATAAATGTCTTATTCTTGATTTTATTGAAAATAAAATTAGGAAAAAGAAAGGAAGAAAACATGGGAAATATAGTTCTCTTAGATGATTTAACTATAAATAAAATTGCTGCTGGAGAAGTAATAGAAAGACCAGCATCAGTAGTAAAAGAAATGATAGAAAATTCAATTGATGCTGGAGCAAAAAATATTACAGTTGAAATAAAAAATGGAGGAATTTCATTAATAAAAATAACTGATGATGGATCAGGGATTTCAGAAGATGATATGGAAATTGCATTTGAACGTCATGCAACAAGTAAAATTAGAACAGCTGATGATTTACTTGAAGTTAGATCAATGGGATTTAGAGGAGAAGCTTTAGCTAGTATTGCTGCTATATCTAGAGTTGAAATGATTTCAAAAAAAGAAGATGAAAAAACAGCACATAAAATTGTTGTTGAAGGTGGTAAAACAGTAGAATTTACAGAAGCAGCAAGAAGTATAGGAACTACAATAACAGTGGAAAATCTATTTTATAATACACCAGTAAGATATAAATTTTTGAAAAAAGACTATACAGAAGCTGGATATATAGAAGATGCTGTTACAAGAGTTGCATTAGTAAATAAGAATGTTGCAATAAAATTAATTAGTAATGGAAAAACAGTAGTTCAAACAAATGGAAATGGAGATTTAAAAACAGTAATATATAGTATATATGGAAAAGATGTTGCAGCAGAGATAAATGAAGTTGATTATGAATATGAAGGAATAAAAATATCAGGAGTTGTAGGAAAACCTGTTATAGCAAGAGCTAATAGAAGTAATCAATTATTTTTTCTAAATGGAAGATATATAAAAGATAAAAATTTAACAGCAGCAGCAGATCAATCATATAAAGGGATAATACCTGTTGGTAGATATGGTTTTCTTGTGTTAAATTTAGATATGGATCCAAAACTTGTTGATGTCAATGTTCATCCAGCAAAATTAGAAGTTAGATTTGAAGAGGAATCAAAGGTTTTTAAAGCTGTATATCATGCAATAAAATCAAGTCTTGCAAAATCTGAACTTGTAGAAAATGTAGAAAAAGAAAATGAAGAAACTACTATATCAAATGATAATTCAAATACAGAAGTATCAATTAGTGAGAGTAGTGAAAGTTATAATACTACAAAACATAGTGATGATAAAAAAACAAGATTTGCAGGATTATTCTCTAAAATTATAAAAGAACCAGAAGAAACAGAAGAAGAATTAAGTAACAATCACTTAGAAGAAATATTTAAGTATAGACAGTCATTAAAAGAAAAGTCTGATATAACAGATATTAATGTTGATGAAAATAGTAGAAAAGCTCAAGAATATATAAATAAATATAAAGCAACTAAAACAAATGAAGAACAAGAAGAAATTTTAAAAACAATTAATGATGATGAAGTATCTAAAAAAGTTAATCTAGGTAATACAATAATATCAAGTGAAACAAAAGAATTAGATATTAGTGATTCAAATAATATTGCAAAAGACTCAACAACAGTTATGAATTCAACAAAAATGTCACAGATTGAGCCAACACAGATAGTAAATATTAATGAAAAAGTAGAAGAGAATAATGAAATTCCATCAGTAGAAAAAACTGAAGAAATAGAAAATGTTACTGAGTATAAAGAAGAAATTAAGCCAATTCAAGAAACATTAACTGAAAATGATTTTTCAAAAATAGCAGAAAAATTAATTGAAGCAAAGATTGGAAGTGACAATACTCAAACAATAGATACAGCCAAAGTTAGAGAAGCAGTAAAAGAAAATTTTGAAAGTACTCCAGAATTTGATGAAATGTATAAAAAAACATTTGGAGTAGAACCATTTGCTGTTAGAAAAGAAAAGGAACAAGAAAAGAAAGAACAAGAAAAAATTAATATTTCAAATGAATTTGCTTATGCTGATAATGAAGGCAATATGACAGTTTTTGAAGATAATAAAAATGAATATCCTGAAATTAAATATAAATTTATTGGAATAGTATTTAATACCTATATTATCATAGAAATAAAAGATGAAATGTATATAATAGACCAACATGCTGCACATGAAAGAATATTATATGAAAAAGTAAAAAGTAATTATTATAGTGAAGAACAAAAAGATGAACAAATGTTATTATTACCAGATGTAATAACATTAACTCATAAAGAAATGGATATAGCAAAAGAAAATATAGAAATGTTTGCTAGAGCAGGATTCTCTTTTGAAGAATTTGGAGAAAATACAGTAAAGTTAATGTCAGTTCCAAGTATGTGTGAAGAAATGAATACAAAGCAATTATTTTTAGATATTTTGGATGAGATGGATACAGTTGCGGTTACTGCAAGACAAGAAAAAGAAGATAAATTTATTGCAACAGTTGCTTGTAAAGCAGCAGTAAAAGGGAAAATGAAATTAGATGAAAAAGAAGTTAAAGCATTAATGAAAAAACTTCTTGATTTACCAAATCCATTTACTTGTCCACATGGAAGACCAACAGCAATAAAAATGACAAATTATGACTTAGAAAGAAAATTTAGAAGGAGCTAGATAAATGAAACCTAAAGTTGTAGTTATAGTAGGGCCAACAGCGTCAGGAAAAACGGCGTTATCTATTGAACTTGCTAAAAGAATAAATGGTGAAATAATTTCATCTGATTCAATGCAAATTTATAAAGATATGGATATAGGTACTGCTAAAGTTACAAAAGAAGAAATGCAAGGAATAAAACATTATTTAGTTGATTGTGTATCTCCAGATATGAGATATACTATATCAGACTTTAAGAAAGATAGCCAGAAAGCTATAAATGAAATAATAGAAAAGGGAAAAGTGCCAATAGTTGTTGGTGGAACAGGACTATATGTAAATTCATTAATTTATGGAATTGAATATCAAGATATGAATTTTGATGAAGAGTATAGAAATGAGTTAATGAAAATTGCTGAATCTAATGAAGGTCTTATAAAACTTTACGAACAAGCAAATCAAATAGATCCAGAAGCTATGGAAAAAATTAGTCCAAATGATAAAAAAAGAATTGTAAGAGTACTTGAAATATATAAGCAAACAGGTAAAACTAAAACTGAACAAGAAATTTTATCTAGACAAAAAGGTGTAGATTATGATTTTAAAGTTTTTGGAATAACAATGGAGAGAAGTAAACTTTATGAAAGAATAAATTCAAGAGTTGATATCATGATAAATCAAGGCTTAGAAAATGAAGTTAAAAATCTTATTTCAAAATATTCTGAGTTTCCAACAGCCTTACAAGGGCTTGGATATAAAGAAGTAATTGAGTTTTTTGATGGGAAAATTTCAAGAGATGAAATGATTGAAAAAATAAAACAAGAATCAAGAAGATATGCAAAGCGTCAATTAACTTGGTTCAAGAAAAATAAAGAAACAATATGGTTAAATGCTGAAAATGGAATTGGGGAAAATATTAATATTATTTTAGAGGAGTTATAGTGAAAGAAACACAAAATAAAAGTAATTTTATAAAAATACTAATTACTCTGATTTTTATGATATTTTTTATTGTATTAATTACAAATGGCACAAAAATATTAAAAAAACCAACTGATATATATATTGTTGCAAATGGTTCATTATCATATGAAGAAGCGACAGAGGGATATATTATAAGAGATGAAACTGTTCTTCAAGGTGAAAATTATAAAAATGGTATGGTTCAAATATTATCTGATAAAGAGAGAGCAGCCAAATCAGAAGCATTTTTTAGATATTATTCTAATAGTGAAGAAAATATTTTAAATCAAATAGCTGAACTTGATGAAGAAATAAATGAAGTTATAGAAAATGATAATTTGAGTTTGATGTCTTATAGTGATATATCAAGTTTGGATGCTCAAATTGAAGATACAATTGATTTAATGTATAATGTAAATTATTTACAAAAAAATCAGGAGAATAAAAATAAAATTGAAGCATATATATCTAAGAAGGCACAAATTACAGGAGTGGCTAGTCCATCTGATTCTTATGTTAGAATTTTAACTGATAAAAGAATAGCTCTAGAAAATGAATTAGAAGCAGGAGCAGAAATAGTAGTTGCACCAAAAAGTGGACTAGCATCATATAGAGTAGATGGTTTAGAGGAAATTTTGAAAACAGATAATTTTGATTATTTATCAAAAGAATTACTAGATAGTTTTGAATTAAAAGTTGGAGCTACAATTCCACTTAGCACTGAAAAGGGAAAAATTGTGGATAATTTTGAGTCATATATTGCAGTAGTTATGAATACAGAAAAATCAATGTCTGCTAAGGTTGGGGATAAAGTGTTCTTAAGATTATCTAATTCAGATGAGATAGAATCAGAAATTAGTTATATAAAAGATGAAGAAAAGGATAGAATTATAGTTTTTAAGATATCTGATAAAATTGATGAACTATTAGAATATAGGAAAATTTCAATAGATGTAATATGGTGGAAATATTCTGGATTAAAGGTTAGTAATTCTGCATTAATAGAAGAAGATGATAAAATATATGTGGAAAAAAACAGAGCAAATTATACTGAAAAAATACTAGTAAAAGTTTTAAGACAGAACGATACTTATTCAATTGTGGAAAACTATGATGAGGAAGAGTTAAAAGAATTAGGTTATAGTGATGAGCAAATTTCAGAAGGAAAATCAATAAACTTATATGACGAACTTGTATTACATTAAGTCACAAAAAAAGTTACAAAAAAATTACAACAAAGTTATTTTTATATAACAACTACTGTAATTTGGAAAAAATGCTTGACAACAAAATAAAATAGATAGATACTATATGTATGTTAAGCTACGAATGAAGAGAAAAAAATTAGGAGGTCTGTATAGATGGCAGGAGCATCATTTAAAAAATTAATGAATTATATATTAGGAGATGAAGATACACAAGAAGATTATGATGAAGAAGAATATAATTCAGACTACCAAGATGAATATGAAACTGAAGAGGAGAATGAAGGAGAAGCTTTAAGTATCTTTAAAAGAAAAAATAAAGTTGTATCAATGCCTCAACCACAACAAATAAGAATGAAAATAGCAAAACCAACTAATTTTGATCAAGCAGATGAGGTTGTAACTCAGCTAAAAGAAAAAAATGCGGTTGTTTTAAATCTAGAATATGTAAGTAAAGATGTTGCTAGAAGAATAGTAGATGTTGTTAGTGGAGCAGTAAAAGCTTTAGATGGAAATATTGAAAAAGTTTCTAATTCTATATTTGTTATTGCGCCTTATAACTATGATATTATAAATGAAATTTCTAAGGAAAAAATTGAAAACAAATTTTCAGCTTCTTGGATAAAGTAATACATTAGGAGGTAAAAATATGTTAACACCTTTAGATATCGAAAACCAAAGATTTTCGAAAAGTCTCAAAGGATATAATTTGGATGAAGTAGATGATTTTCTTGATCAACTAACAATTGATTATGAAAAACTTTATAAAGAAAATAATGAGCTACGAAATAAAGCGGAATTACTTGAAAAAGATTTAGAACATTATAAGAGTGTTGAACAAACATTACAAAATACTTTAATTATGGCTCAACAGACAGCTGATGATATAAAAACAAATGCTCAAAGTAGAGCAGACCAAATTATAAGAGACGCTCAAAGTGAAGCAAGAAGAGCTACAGACGAAATAACAAAAGAAGAATTTGAAATAAGAAAAAGAACAGAAGAATTAAAAAGGCAGTTTAATGTGTATAAAGCAAAGATGGAAGCATTGCTTATATCGCAATTAGAAATGCTACAAGATAACAAAGAAAATGAAGAATAAAAATGGGGGACTAAAAAAACACTTTTAGTCCTTTTTATTTACAGAAAAATTAAGTATGTATTACATTTGTGTTAATATTATTGACTTATAAAGATTATATAATAAAATATATTATATAAGAATGAAAATGGGCTTTTGTATATGCTAGAAAATGTACAAAAGTATATATAAGGTGGCATATGAGAATTATTAGTGGTACTATGAGGGGAACAAAATTGTACACTTTAGAAGGAATTAACACTAGGCCAACATTAGATAGAGTTAAAGAAGCTCTTTTCAGTAAAATCCATATGGATTTACAAGATGCAAATGTATTAGATTTGTTTTCTGGTAGTGGTGCTTTAGGATTAGAAGCTTTAAGTAGAGGTGCTCAAAAAGCAGTTTTGTGTGATTCTTCAAGGGATGCAATAAAAATAATAAAACAAAATATTGAAAAAACAAAAACAAATGAAAAAGTTTTATTACTAAATTGTGACTATAAGAAAGCTTTAGAACAATTAAAAAATCAAGATGAAAAATTTGATATAATTTTTTTAGATCCACCATATAAAACAAATTTTGCAGAAGAATCAGTTAAAATTATAGAACAAACGAATTTATTGAATGAAGATGGTATTATAATTTTAGAAACTGATGATAAAGAAAAAGTGATAAAAAATTTGTATACAGAGAAATTAGAGATAAAAGATTTGAAAAAATACGGAAGAGTATATCTTTTATTTTTAAAATTTATTTCTAGGAAAGGAACGGAGTAAAGGATGGAAATCTTTACATTACTAGAAACATTAGAAGATATATTAGAAAATAGTAAAACATTACCTTTTAGTGATAAATCAATTATTGAAAAGGAACAGTTTTTGGATATAATCAAAGAAATAAGATTGAAATTACCAGAAGAGCTAAAACAAGCAAAATGGATAAAAGAAGAACGTGAAAGAATTATTGCAGAGGCTCAAAAAGATGCAGATGATATTGTTCGAGAAGCTGAAAATAGAATTATTTCTATGATTGATGAGCATGAAATTACTAAAAAAGCTTACGATAAGAAAACAGAAATTATTGCTGATGCCAATGAGATGTATAGAGAAATTACAAAAGGTACAAATGATTATGTTGATGGTATTTTAGCTAATATTGAAAATAATATGCTTGAACTTGGAAAAAGTTTAAGCAATGTCGAAATGACAATTCAAAATGCAGTTGAAACAATACAAAATAATAGAAAAGAACTTAAGTAGCAAAAAAGCCAGAATTAAAATCAATAATAAAATTGATTCTGATTGTGGCTTTAAGTTTTAAATGATAATAGTATTTTTATACTAATATTGTTTTAGGAGGATGTATCATTGGGAAGAAAAAAGAAGAAAAATACTACTAATTCAAATAGTGGTAATTATAAAAAAAAGAAAAAAGGTATTAATATAGATTTAGCTGTAATAGTAATGTTTGTAGTTAGCATATTATTATTTGTTTTAATATATGGAGAAAAAGGTGTAATTGGCGAAATACTAAGTCCTGCTTTAGGTGGAACAATAGGAGTCATAAAATACATAATTCCAATAGGATTTTTAGGATTAACAGTTTGTATAGCTAAAGATGATAGGAATTATATAACATCTAAATTAATTCAATATGCTGTATTACTTGCTTGTATAGCTGCAACATTATCTATATATCATATTTCAAAAGGAAATATAAATGCAGATTTAGAATTTAATGAAATTATAGAAGTTGCATATGATTTTGGAGTAAAAAATATTGGTGGAGGAACAGTAGGTGTTGTAATTGCATATCCATTAATCCAATTATTAGGAATGTTTGGAGCAGCCATTGCAACAATTGGAATTGTAGTAATACTTTGCGTATTTACTTTTGGATTACATCCATCAGAAATTATGCTTGATATAATGGATGAAATGAATGCAAGAAGAGAAGAAAGAGAAGAAGAATTAAATTCTAGACGTGAACAAAGAAAAGCAAGAAGAAAAGAAAGTAGAATTAATAATGAACAACTTGAAATAGATGACATGCCAAGAAATAAAAAAGTAAAGAAAGATTTCCAAGAATCATCAATTGATGAAGATGATATTATGATTAATCTAAATAATGGACAAATTACAGATGTAGAAGAAGAGAAACCAAAAGGAAAAATTGTTAGTCTATTTGGTAGAAAAGAAGAAGAAGAGCAACAAGAAAAAAATGAAAAAGAAGAATTTAATCCAGATGTAATAGATGTAAATATTTATAAAAATACAGCAAAAGCAAATGAAGCTGAAAGCATGAAATCAAGTCAAAGTGCTGATGAATTATTTACAGTAGAAGAAGAACAGAAAGAAAGTAAAACAAAAGCTGTATTACAATTGGAACACACAGTTTCAATTGAAGATGAAAATTATGAATATCCTCCAGTAAGTTTACTTGGAAAAAATAATAAAAAATCATCAAAAGGTGGAGCAAAAGCTTTAACTGAAAAAGCACAACAATTACAAAGAACTTTACATAGTTTTGGAGTTTCAGCAAAAGTTGTTGATTATTCAGTTGGACCAGCAATCACAAGATTTGAACTTAAACCAGCAGAAGGTGTTAGAGTTAACAAAATAGCAAATCTTGCTGATGATATTGCTTTGAATTTAGCTGCTGAAACAATAAGAATTGAAGCTCCAATACCTGGTAAACAAGCAGTGGGAATTGAAATACCAAATAAAGAAAAAGAATCAGTACCATTAAGAGATGTAATTGAAAGTGAAGAATTTGAAAATAATAATTCAAAATTATCAGTTGCTTTAGGAAAGGACGTTGCTGGTAAAGTTGTGTTAGCAGACATTGCAAAAATGCCTCACGTACTAATAGCTGGTTCAACTGGTTCTGGTAAATCAGTTTGTATTAATACAATAATAACAAGTATTATTTTTAATGCTAAGCCAAGTGAAGTAAAACTTGTAATGGTTGATCCAAAAGTTGTTGAATTATCTGTTTATAATGGAATTCCACATTTATTAATTCCAGTTGTTACAGATCCTAGAAAAGCAGCAGGTGCTCTTGCATGGGCTGTACAAGAAATGGATCATAGATATAATTTATTTGCAGAAAAAGGTGTTAGAGATTTAAAAGGATATAATGCTGTATTAGAAAATACATCTGAAGATGGAACAACAGGTCAATTACCTCAAATAGTAATAATAATAGACGAGCTTGCAGATTTAATGATGGTAGCTGCAAAAGAAGTTGAAGATTCTATTTGTAGATTGGCTCAAAAAGCAAGAGCTGCTGGAATGCACTTAGTAATTGCAACTCAAAGACCATCAGTTGATGTTATTACAGGTTTAATTAAAGCTAATGTTCCTTCAAGAGTAGCATTTGCAGTTTCTTCTCAAATTGACTCTAGAACAATACTAGATCAAGTTGGAGCTGAAAAACTTTTAGGAAAAGGAGATATGCTTTTCTATCCAGCAAGTGCATCTAAACCAGTCAGAGTACAAGGTGCGTTTGTATCTGATGGAGAAGTTGAAAAAATTGTTGACTTTGTAAAATCAAATGGTGTTGCAACATATAATGAAGATATATTAGAGGAAATTGAAAAATCAAATAAATCAGAAGGACAAATGGAAAAAGATGCAGAAGATGATGATACAGATCCATTATTAATGGATGCAATTGATACAGTAGTTGAAATTGGTCAGGCCTCTACATCATTTATTCAAAGAAGATTTAAAGTTGGATATGCAAGAGCAGGTAGAATTATAGATCAAATGGAAGCAAGAGGTATTATTTCAGGATATGAAGGAAGTAAGCCAAGACAAGTTCTAATTACACTTGAAAGATTAAATGAATTAAAAATGGGAACAAATCCAGCAGAAGATGCAGAAGCATAACAAAAAACAAAAGAAAAAATTAATAGGAGGAATGGAATTTTGAGTTTATTTTCTAAATTAAAAGATTATAATGCACAATTAGATGAAGTATTAGATAGTAAATACTTTTCATCTAATATAAAAAATCTCTTATTAAATATGATTTATAAAATAGAAATATCTTATCCAGATTTTTATGAAGTAAAAAGATGTGTAAGAAGCAAAGAAGATTTATTAAATGAAATAATTGAAGTAATTCGATTATATTGTGATAATATAAAAACAGTAGAGCCTGATTCCGATCAGGCTAAAATGCTTATGAAACATAAGTTAAGAGCACTAACAAATGAAAAGGAAAGAAGTATATTAACATATCCAACAGAAGTAGCTTTGCTATATGCAATTTCAGATATTTCACCAAAATATTTTTATATCAATCAGGAAAATGCATTAAAAGATGCAATGCAAAATTCATTAGTAAATGGTTACAATACTAATAATCTTGAAATTTTAAAAGATTTTAATGGTTGGTCATGGGATATATCAGAAGATGAACAATACAACTATATTGATAATATAATATATCAAAATTTGTTAGTAATAGTAGGAGAAAAATTTCTATATGAATGGAGAACTTATGGTTCTACAAGAAGAGATTTTTTGCAAGAAGCAAAAAAATATATAAAAGTTTTTACAGCAAATGATAGATATATAAAAACATTATATAAAGTTTTATATTTAAAAACTAAAGGTAAAGATCGTGAAAGACTTAATGAAACTTTAAAATTGCAAAAACAAAAATTAAGAAAAATGAATGATAAGGTTAAGTTTTTAGAAGATTGTAAAAATAAGAAGAATAAGTTAAATAAAAAAATTGAAAGAATAGATTTTGCATTAAATGATCCAAAAGTATTAGAAAAAGAATATGTAAAAGCAAATTCTAAATTAGCTAATAATAATAAAAAAGTACAATCTTTGAAAAAATATAAAAAGTTAATAGAAAAAGAAAGAGATAAATATATGCAAGAAATATCTCAAATTTCATTTTTACTAACTCCATCTAATTTTATAAAAGAAAAAAATCTTTTAATGGAAACAACAGAGGCATACAATTGCAGAGAAAATTTAGATGATGTTTTTATAAAGTTACAAAAACAATTTTTATATTTTATTGATAGAAAATTATCAAAAATGAAAACAAGAGATGAAATAATTGATGTTATATATCAATTAAGATATTATAGTAGATTAAAAGTTGGAAAGAATGGAACTATTCTTGATGTAGAAGAAATAAATGAATATTTTGATAAAGTGCTAAAAAAAGCAATAACAAGTATGTGTAAAATTGGTGCAATAAAGATAATTAGTATGGACATAAATTTGAATTTTGAAATTATAAAATATGCACTAGATACAAAAATTATAAATCTTGAAGAAACAAAAATATCTTTAGATACAGATGATGATGGAATAATTATAAAAGTCTTTGATAAAGATGTTTTTGAAAAACAAGGTAAAAAGAAAATTGAAGTTGTAAAAAATACATTAGAAGTAAAGAAAAATAGAAAAATAAAAATTTTTAATTAGTGGAGGAACATTTATGAAAATAACATTTTTAGGTGCAACAAAAACTGTAACAGGTTCAAACTTTTTAGTTGAGGCATCACGGAAAAAAGTTTTTAGTTGACTGTGGAATGTATCAAGGAAAAGTAACAGAAGAATTAGAAAATTCAGATCCATTTGCATTCAATGTTAATGAAATAGATTTTATGTTGTTAACACATGCTCACATAGATCACTCAGGAAGAATTCCTAAATTATATAATGAAGGATTTAGAGGAAAAGTATATGCTACAAAAGCAACTTGTGATTTATGTGAAATAATGTTACCAGACAGTGGACATATACAAGAAATTGAAATTGGATGGAAAAATAAAAAGAGATTAAGAGAAGCTTTAGATCCACTTCCACCACTTTATACAGCAGAAGAAGCATATAAGTGTTTAGAAATTTTCGAGCCAGTTCAATATGATGATATAGTCGAAATAGATGATAATATAAGTGTCAGATTTAATGATGCAGGACATATGCTAGGTTCTGCTATTATAGAAATTTGGGCAATTGAAAACGGAAAAACGACAAAAGCAGTATTTACAGGAGATTTAGGAAATAATGATTTACCATTATTAGATTCTCCAACAATGATAAGTAATGCAGATTATTTAATAATGGAATCAACATATGGAAATAGATTACATGTAAGAAATGATGAAAAAGCAAAAATGTTTTTGGATATAGTTTCTGAAACATTAGATAATGGCGGAAGAGTTATAATTCCATCATTTGCAGTGGGAAGAACTCAAGAAATATTATATGAATTAGATAAATTGAAAGATGACTTAGGAAAAAATGATCCAGAATTTGCTAGAAAATATGAGAAAATAATGAATGTACCAGTATATGTAGATAGTCCACTTGCAATTTCAGCAACAGAAGTATTTAAGAAGAATACAGATTTATTTGAAGATGAAATTCAAGAAAAAATTAAAAGAGGAGATAATCCTTTAGAATTTTCAGGACTACAATTTACACAAACAGCAGATGAATCTAAAGCATTAAATGAAGATTTTAGACCATCAATTATTTTATCTGCAAGTGGTATGTGTGAAGTTGGTAGAATTAAACATCATTTAAAACATAATTTATGGAATCCAAATAGTACAATATTGTTTGTTGGTTATCAAGCACCAGGAACATTAGGTAGAAGTATTGTTGAAGGAGCTGAAAAGGTTAAAATATTTGGTGAGGAAATTGCTGTAAATGCTAGAATAGAATATATTGAAGGTTATTCAGGTCATGCAGATCAAACTTGGCTTTTGAATTTTATATATTCATTTACAAATCCACCAAAGAATATATTTTTAGTACATGGAGAGCCAACTGGTCAAGAAGTTTTAAAACAAAAAATAGAAGAAACATCAGAATGTAAAGTTATAATTCCAGAATTTGGAAATACTTATGATTTAGTTGGAAATGAACCACAGTTATTATCAGAATCAAGAGAAATTACAGCATACAAGAAAGAATTTAAACGTTTAGATTTACTTGAAAGAATTGAAAGTTTGAAAGAAGATATTTCTGATTTTGAAAATATAATTATGAAAAAGAATATAGAAACACAAGATAATGACTTAAAAACATTAGAAGAGAGAGTAAAAGAAATACAAACTCAAATTCAAAACCTAATGAAATGACCAAGTTTAGGACGTGAAATTTAGGGACGTATGAAAATTTTCGCGTATATGAAATTTTTTGTACGTCCCTAAATTTTACTAAGGAGAAAAATATGCAAACAAAATATTTGAATGAAGGATTAGTTGGAAATAAATATTTGAAAGCAAGTTTTACAAGAAAAGGAGAACTATTAAGATTATTATATGGATCAGCAGATTATAAACAATTTATAGATATATTTCATACTGGAATAAAAGTAAATGACTCAGCATTAATTTATTTACATGATGATATAAATAATAGTTATTCACAAGAATATATCGAAAATACGAATATTTTAAAAACAGAGATTTATAATTCTTATTTCAAAGTAAGAATTACTCAAACAGATTTTGTTCCAATAAATGAAAATGTTTTAATAAAGAAATATATTATAAAAAATGAGAATGAAATAGATCTTAATATCAATTTTTTAGCATATTCAAAAGCTTTAACTAATGTAAATAATGATACAAGTGGATACACCAAAAATGATGCATTAATACAATATAATCATGATTATTCTGTTTGTACATTTTCAAGAAAAGAAATTTATAGAACACAGGTAAATGGAGCAATAAATAATTTCCATACAGGGATAATAAATGGAAAAGATTATATTGGAATGTCTAGCGATTCTGCAATAAATTATGATATGAATAGAATTGTTCCAGGAGAAGAAACAACAATTACATTATTTGTGTATGTAAATGAAAATTCAAAAATAGATGTTCTTAGAATTGATGATGAAATTGGAAGAATAAAGAATTTAGATGTTGAAGCTTTGGAAAGTGAAACAAAGAATTATTGGAATAACTATGTAAAACAGCATGATACTTTAAATATAAATGATAGAAATGTAAGTGAAAAAGTAAAAGCTATTTATAATAGAAGTATTTTGCTTTTTGAACTATTGATAAATGAAAAAACAGGTGGAATTTCAGCAGGTATTGAAGTTGATGAAAATAAAACAAAATGTGGAAGATATTCATATTGTTGGCCAAGAGATGCAGCTTTTATAACTGAGGCATTTGATGTTGTTGGAATGAGAGAATATGCGGATAAATTTTATTCTGAATTTTGTAAAATGACTCAATATGATAATGGAATGTGGGAACAACGTTTTTATACAGATGGAAACTTAGCACCTTCTTGGGGATATCAAATAGATGAAACTGCTAGTGTAGTGTTTGGAGCTTATGCTCATTACAAAACTACAAGAGATAAAATATTTTTAAAAGAAAATTTAGAAATGTTTGAAAAAGCTATTATGTTTTTAGAAAAATATATTGATGATATATTGCAAGATATAAATCAAATGGGATATAGTTATGATTTATGGGAAGAATTTGAAGGATATTCATTATATTCAATATCAGCAATATTTGCTGCTTTTAAATCAATGATAAAAATATATCAAGAAGTACAAGATTTATATAATGATGATAATCAAAAAAATGAATATATATTAAATCAAATAGAAAAATTACAAAATAAATCAGAAGAAATAAAAAAATATTGTGATTCTACATTTTATGATAATAACAGAAATTCATATGTTAGAAATATTATAGATAGAAGAATAGATATGAGTATTCTAGGAAGTATAGTTCCATTTGAAATGTTTTCTAAAGATGATATTAGAGTACAAAATACGATAAATCAAATAAATAATACAATAAGAACTTATACTGGAGGTTATGTAAGATATGAAAATGATGGTTATATGGGTGGAAAAAATCCATGGCCTATTGTAACTTTATGGATATCATGGTATTATTTAGAAACTGGTGATATAGAAAAAGCGCTAGAATGTTTTAATTTTGTTGTAAATTCATCATCAGAACATGGATTTTTAGGAGAACAAGTTGATAATGAAACTATGAAACCATGTTGGGTAATAGGCTTAACATGGAGTCATGCGATGTATATAATTACAATACAAAAACTTATAGAAAGAGAATTGATATAATGACCAATTAGGGACGTTAGTTTTTGGACATTTTTGACCAGAAAAATACGCATGTATAAGGGGCGCTGAGATTTAAAAGATGGAAGGAGAGATTCAGTGCCTAGACATTTTAGATTAGTTAGTAATACAAATATATATCACATTATGTTACGTGGTATTAATAAACAAAAAATTTTTTTTGACAATAGTGACAGAAAAAAATTTCTAAAAACATTAATTCTTACAAAGGAAAAATACAACTATAAATTGTATGCATATTGTTTAATGGACAATCATGTTCATTTACTGATTGGTGATTCAAAACATAAAATTTCAAATATAATTCAAAGTATAGGAATTACATATGCCTTATATTTTAACAAGAAATACGAAAGAGTAGGACATTTATTTCAAAATAGATATAATAGTAAGTGTGTTGAAAATGAAAGTTATCTTTTAAATGTAATAAGGTATATACATAGAAATCCAGAAAAAGCTAGTATGTGTTTAACTCAAGACTATGATTGGAGTAGCTTTAATGAATATTTCTGTAACTCTGATTTTATAGATTCTGAAATTATTTTGAATTTATTTGATAAAGATTTATTTATTTCAAAAAGAAAATTCAAAGAATTCAATTTAACTTATGTAGAGGAATATAGCGATGAATTAGAATATGAATTTATTAATAGATTTAGTGATGATGAGGCTAAAATCATTATAAAAAATGAACTTAATATATCGAATTTAAAAGAAATTTCTAGTTATAATATAAAAATTAGAAATCAATATATTAAAGCAATAAAAAAGTTAAAGGGAATTTCTAAAAGTCAAATTTCCAGATTATTAAAATTAGATAGAAAAATAATTGAAAGGGCATAAAAACAACATCTGTATAAATATGGACAAAAATGTCCAAAAACTAACGTCCCTAATTGGTCAGAAAGGAATGTAAAATGGCAAAAAAAACTACAACAGTATTTGTGTGTAATAACTGTGGATATGAGTCAGGTAAATGGCTTGGCAAATGTCCTGCTTGTAATGAATGGAATACATTTGTTGAAGAAAGAGCTATAACAGGTACTAAAGGAACTACAAAAGAAAAAAATAAACCTAAAGGTGAAATTGTAAAATTAAATGAAGTTGAGAAAAAAACTACTACAAGAATTGCAACTGGAGTTGCAGAACTTGATAGAGTTCTAGGTGGTGGTTTTGTAAATGGTTCACTAACTCTTTTAGGAGGAGAACCTGGTATTGGAAAATCTACTTTAATACTTCAAATTTGTGATAATGTAAAGGTTGATGGAAAGATTTTATATGTTTCTGGTGAAGAGTCAGCTGAGCAAATAAAAATAAGAGCAGATAGACTTGGAATAAAAAATGATAATTTACTATTTTTAGCAGAAACTGATATTGATAATGTAGAAGTTGCATTAGAAAATACAGGAAGCAAATTTGTTATTATAGATTCTGTTCAAACAATGTATTCTGATGATATTACATCCGCACCTGGAAGTGTTAGTCAAGTAAGAGAAATTACTGCTAGAATAATGAAAATGTGTAAGCAAACTGGAATTACTACTATAATAATTGGACATGTTACTAAAGATGGTAATATTGCAGGACCAAGAGTTTTAGAACATATGGTAGATACAGTTCTTTATTTAGAAGGAGAAAGATATTTTTCTTATAGAATTTTAAGAGGTGTAAAAAATAGATTTGGTTCAACAAATGAAATTGGAATGTTTGAAATGCAAAATGAAGGATTGGTTGAAATTACAAATCCATCTCAACTATTAATTTCAGAAAGAGATGGAAATCCACCAGGTTCAGCAATTGTAGTTAGCCTAGAAGGTACACGTGCTTTAGTTATTGAACTTCAAGCGTTATCAACTCCAACTGTTTTTGGTATGCCAAGAAGAAATGCAAGTGGAATTGATTATAATAGATTAACACTACTTATGGCAGTTTTAGAAAAACGTGGTGGAATGAATTTAAGCTCACAAGATGTATATATAAATTTGGTTGGTGGTTTAAAAGTAAATGAGCCAGCATTAGATTTAGGAATAATACTTGCAACTGCATCAACATTTAAAAATATTAGTATTAAAGAAGATGTTGCAATAATTGGAGAAGTTGGTCTTACAGGAGAAGTAAGAAGTGTTAATATGATTGAAAAACGTATAAAAGAAGCAGAAAAATTAGGTTATAAAACATGTATAATTCCTGAAAGTAACAAAAAACTATTGAAAGAAAAATTTAAATTAGATATAATAGGTGTGAAAAATATAAATGATGCCATGAAATGTGTTGGCATAAAATAATGAGATTTTTAAGCAAAAGAAAGGTAGAAAAATATGAGTAAAAAAGTACAGTTTGTTATATGGGCAATAATATTAATTGCAGTTGTTGTATTACTAGGTGGGCTAGTATATAATGTAGTAAAAATGAATACAGAAGGAAATGTTCATCCAGAAGTTACATTTGAAATAAAGGATTATGGAAATGTAAAAATGGAATTATATCCAGAATATGCACCAAATACAGTTTCAAATTTTATAAGATTAGTTGAAAAAGGTTATTATAATAATAAAGTAGTTTATGGAAAAGATGAAATATGCTTATATGTTGGAAGAAACTCAGAAGGTGAAATAGAAAATCCAAAAACAAGTTTAATATTTGATAATGTAGAGTCAGGATCAGAATATGATTATGATTACACAATAAAAGGTGAATTTGCGGGAAATGGATTTAAACAAAATACTTTAATGCATGAAAAAGGTGTTGTATCTTTAATTAGAAATGATTATACACAATATGTTCAAACATTATCAGAAGAAAGTTATAATTCAGGAAATGCGCAATTAGGAATAATGATGGGTGAAAATGCAAGTAATTTGAATGGAGCGTATGCTGCATTTGGAAAAGTTATAGAAGGAATGGATGTTTTAGAAAATATTTATAATAATGTAGAAATGAAACAAGCAGAAGCATCAGAAGGAACTGAAGATCATGTTACAGAAACAGAGCAAGTAGATATTACTTCATTTGCAAATTATCCAGTAATTTTAAATGTTACAGTTGATAAACATGGAGTAAATTACAATGATCCACAAGTAGAAGAAGCATTTGATTATAGTTCATATTTATATAATCTAATGAGTTCATATTCTAACAATTAATTGCCAAAATATTAATAAAATAATACATTGAGGAGGCAAGATATTGCCTCTTTTTGATATATGAGGAAATATGAGAAAAAGAACAATAACAGTATATAATTTAATATTAATTATAATTATTTTGTTTATATTTGGATTTATACTATATACATCACATAAAATTTTAAATAAAAAAGTTAGTTTAGAAAAATTTATTTATGATATGGAATTAATCCAAGAAAATATAAATAAAGTAAGAAATGAATATACTAATTGGGAAAATTATAATGTAAATGAATCTGGAAATTTTTTAGAATATACTCAAAAACTAGGGTATGTAAATGCTAGTTCAGCTAGTAATATATACATAAAAGAATTCAATGAAAT
>CAORJJ010000030.1 GCA_948517135.1 uncultured Clostridia bacterium
TTACATTTCATTTAAAATTTTATTAGCTTCCTCTTCTGTAATAAATTCATATTTTAACATTTTATTTAAAACTTGAGCTTGTCTTTGTTTTGAAAGCTCTGGATTCACATTTGGTGAATATACAGATGGAGCATTTGGTATACCAGCTAAAAGAGTACATTCATACAAATTCATTTCATTAGGCATTTTATCAAAATATCCATTTGAAGCATCATATATACAATAATATCCGTCACCAAAATAAATTGTATTCACATATAATTCAAAAATCTCTTCTTTTGAACATTCTTTCTCAAATTCAAAAGCCATAAAAATTTCTGCTATTTTTCTAGTAAATTCCTTTCTTTGAGTAAAATAAACATTTTTAGCTAGCTGTTGAGTAATTGTACTCCCACCTTCTGCAAGTTTCATTGTTCTTATATCAGTAATAATTGCTCTAATAATTGAAATTGCATCTACACCATTATGACTAAAAAATCTTCTATCTTCAACAGCAATTACAGCATTCACATAATCTTTAGGTAATTGTTCAAACTCTATATATTCTGAAACATCTCCTTTTATTTCTTCAATTTTTGCTTCAATACTCATTTCATTTATTGCTTCTTTATATAAAGAATATCCTTGATATACAAAAAATCCTACTATCGAAATTACTGTTAAAATAATTAGTATAATTAATATTCTAAAAAACTTCTTCATTTATACCTCTACTTTTCTCTTTTATGTATATATTTTATACATAAATATATTAATTTTCAAGAATGAAATAAAACTTTACTAAAAGAGCAAATAAATAATTAAAAAAGTGAAATTTAAGGACTATCCCTAAACTTCACTTTTTACTTTTTAAACTTTCTGTTGAATTTTTTTTAGTTCTTCATATCTCTTTATTTTTGCTGTTGTTGTTTTTATAAATTCATCCTTTGTTGTAATTAAATTTTTAATATATTTATAAGTTGGTAATGTTTTATTAATTTCTTTTATTTTTTCCCATAAAATAAGATCTATTTTGCTAAAATCCACATTTGGATATTTTTCATTAACATATTCAATATCATATTGAATCTTTATTGATAAAACCATATCATCAGCTTTTGGTAAACCAAAAACCATAGATTCTTTTACTAATGGAATTTTATTTACTAATGATTCAATTTCTTCTGGATATATATTCTTTCCATTTTTTAATACTATTACATTTTTCTTTCTTCCTGTTATAAATATAAATCCTTCTTTATCTATATATGCTAAGTCTCCTGTAAGCATCCATCCATCTTCTGTAAAAATTTCCTTATTTGCTTCTTCATTTTCATAATAACCAAGCATTACATTTTCACCTTTTACAGCAAGTTCACCAATTCCTAATTCATTTTTATTTAATATTTTTACTTGTACTCCTTTTATAGGAAAACCTATTGAACCTTTTTTTCCATATTTTGCATTTTCTGCTGCAACTACTGGTGAAGCTTCTGTTAAACCATACCCTTGAATTATTTGTATTCCTAATTCATTAAATCCTTTCCAGACTTCTTTATCTAAACCAGCTGCTCCACTTATTATAAGTCTAAGTTTTCCGCCTAATTGATCTATTATAGGCTTAAATACCTTTCTTTTTGCAAATGGTATTAAATTTGTAACTTTTCTCATTATATTTATTAATTTTGTTTTTCCTTGTTTTTCAATTTCTTTAGTTAATTTTTTATACATTGATTCAACTAAAAGAGGAACACCTATAAAAACAGACACTCCATATTCCTTTAAGTTTTGAGCAATGTATCTTAAACCATCTGGAAATGCAGTAGCAGCACCATAACTAAGAATAAATAAAACTCCTGTTGAACCAAATGTATGATGTAATGGTAAAAATGCTAAATTAACATCTGTTTCCCTGAAATCTTCTGTTGCATGCATTGCACAAATATCAAATGCAATATTTCTTTGTGAAAGCATAACAATTTTAGATGTTGAACTTGTTCCTGAAGTAAAACATAATTCACTCATCTTTTTAGAATCTATCTCTGTATTTTCAAATTCTTTATTTCCTACTTCTCTTATTTTCTTACCATCTTCTAAAATATCATATAAGTATTTGTATTCTTCATCTTTATCCATACAAATAAATTCTTGTACTTTAGTTTTATTATTTTTATGAATATTACTTATCATTTCTTTTACTGTTTCATCAAAAATAATTACATCAGGAGAACTTTTATTAATACTATTTTCTATTTCAGTTTCTGTAAGCCCTTTATCTAATGGAATTACCACCATATTACCAAGTAATGTAGTAGTAAAGCTTAATACCCATTCATATTTATTTTTTCCAATAATTGCTATTCTTTTATCTTTTATTCCTAAATTATATAAACCTGCTCCTAAATTGTTTATATCTTCTAGAAAATCTACAAATGTTTTATATATATAATTTACTTCTTTTCCTTTTTTATCTTTTAAAATAAAGGCAGTATTATTTGGATATTTTTCCACAACATGATATACAATTTCCTTTACATTACTAAAATCTGGATATTCGAAAAAATATTCATCTTTTTTCATTTTAACCACCTCTTTATCTAGTTTTCAAAACTATTATATATTATTTTGCCGTTTAAGTCAATTAATAAACAATATTTAATAATTATTTTCTTTTATAATACACATTATCTATATATTATATTAAACCATTTTTAATCATTTACATAATTTTGGGAATTTTTAAAATAAAAAAGTCTCAAACCCAAGTTTTTACTTAAGTTTAAGACTTTAGTTTTTATTTATAATCTACTTATTTTCTTTATTTATTTCAGATATTTGTGATGCTATATATTTACTTGCACTAGAACCTATTGCCATATATAATGCTGTATCAGAAAGAAATTCATCATCTGCTGCTTCTTTTAAACTAAATTTTTTTCCAATTGCAATAACAGTATTGAAAGTTGAATCATATAAGTCACTAAAAAAGTTTAAAGTTTCTTCAACAGAAGTTCTTTGAATTCTTAATGTTATTAAGTGTTTAATTTCTGAAATTGGCAAACATTGTTTTAATGTACATATCATAATTAGATATGCTATATGTTCTCTTGAGTATTTTTTCTTTATTGGTGCTGGCATAATTCCTAATTTAACATAGTTATTTATCATTGAGTGTGTAACAATTACAGAATTTTCATCTGTTTTGTGAAATGATAAATATTTATCCATTAAAGCAATTACTTGATCCATATATAAATCTATCTCTGGTAACTCATCCCAATATGGAATTTTATGTTTTATTATTTTAAAATAATCTTCAAATTTTTTTTCTTTTTTTGACACAATTATCCCTCTTTTTCTAACAAATATATATTATAATAGCATAATTTACTAAATAGTTCAAGTTATAGATTTTTACATTAAAAATAGAGGGCACAGTTGTGCCCCCCATACCTTCATCTTACGTTGCACTTATCTTCCTCTTCGGAAAAAATCTTTTCTTTTCCTAGAACCAAAAGTAGATTTGTTCTTGTGATGGTTATGATGTTGTGCATGAGATTCATCTGATTCAGTTGTCTGCCAGCTATTTGCCATTCCCAACGTTCTCCATACTTTACGACAGAACTCAGCATGGTTTTCTTTCGTTTTATTAGAAATAACATATCGTCTCCGACTATGAAGTACTCCTAATTCAAACGTGAAACATTCTGCAAATTCATCCCATTCTCTTTCTTCTGGATAGTAAAGGATATAGTTAAGCAAAATTGCTGGAAGATAGCAAATTACCGAGTTTCTTTTTTGCGGATCTGCAATCAGAAGTGCGTTCTCTCCTTCATAGCTCATGAAGCTACTTACTTCAAGTTTCAGCTCTTCTCTAATGCGCTTTTCAGTTGCATCAAACAACTTCTGACGATAATCATCATCACAGATTCCATCAACTTTCATCTTATTAAGAAATTTACTTGCTCTGTCTGTATTGCAGATTCCAGCATGTCTTTCAAGCGGTTTCCAAAAAATGCCAAACCTCACATCATTTCCGCCAGAACATTTGCCATAGTTCCATTTTGCATTAATAATATAGGTCAAAGGATATATTCTTCCCATCTCTAATTGCTCATAATCCTTATATGGAATGATTGATATAAGTGTTCCCGCAGGATTTACCAGCAAAAGTGGATGATCAGAAGTAAGACTATAAGATGTTACAAAATAGTCCGAACCATACTCATCTGAATAGATGTTTTCTTTACTCATTGGATATTCCACTAATTTGCTAATATATTGAGCAAATGTGGATTTCCAAGTCATCCGATTCAATATCTTCCTGTCTACAATATAATTTTTAGCCATATTTCCATCCTCCATGAAATTGTAATTGTTGTGCATACGTATATCTCTTTTATATATTTCATAATGAAATGCTAGAGACATGATAAATATATATAATATACCAAATTTATTATACCATATTATCAAAAACAAATCAAGAATGAAGCACGTTTGCTAAAATACCAAATGAAAGTAACATCATAATTATACTTGCCATAAAAATACCAAGCATAACTGCTAAAAATGTTTTCTTTCTATCCATGTTAAGAACAGATGCAATTAATGAACCAGTCCAAGCTCCTGTTCCAGGAAGTGGAATTCCTACAAATAATACTACTCCTAAATATCCAAATTTTTCTATTTGACCTTTATGTTTTTCAACCTTTTCATCTAACCAGTTAGCAACTTTATTAAATAATTTAATTTTGCTTTTTTTCATCCAAGATAATATTTTTGTAATTAATAATAAAATAAATGGTACTGGTAAAACATTTCCAATTATACTTATTATATAACTTTTTACTGGATCCAATCCTATTAAAGCTGCTGCAAGCAAGCCTCCTCTTAGCTCAAGAATTGGTAATAATGATATTATAAATACTAATATTTCTTTTCCATAAGCAATAGAAGTTAAACCTCCAAAGGCACCAATCATTGCTCCTACTAATTTTTCACTCATCCTTTTTTCCTCCTTATTGTTCCATATCAAGTATTTTTTTTGCTGTTAATTCTCCAACAAACTCTTCTGGAAAAACAACTTCATCTATATTTAATTTATTTAGTATCTGTTTATGATATCTATCCCCAGCTTTTGATATAATATGTTTTACACCTGCTTCTTGCAATGCCATACAAGAAAGTATACTAGCAGTAACATTTTCTCCAAAGCAGACAACTCCAACATCAAAATCCTTTAATGGTACTTTATTCCATGCCTCTTCTGAAGTTACATCTATACATATTGCTTTTGTAACATAGTTACTAACTCTTTCTACTATTTTAATATCATTATCGATAGCTAAAACTTCAAACTTTGAATCTGATAATTTTTTTGCAATACTTATTCCATATTTTCCTAATCCAACTATTACACATTGTTTTTTCATTAAATTTTATTCTCCTTTATTTATAATATTACATTTTCACTTGGATAATCTATATATTTATCTTTACTATTTTCATTTATAAACACTAATATAAATGAAAGTGGGCTTACTCTTCCTATAAACATCAACAATAATAATATATTTTCTCCAATAATATTTACTGTACTATAATCTGTAATTGTTAAACCTGTGTTGCTAATAGCAGACACTGCTTCAAATATAATATTTAGTAAATTAATTTTATTATAATGATAAAAAACAGTACATGCTATTGTTATTATTAATGCAAATAATGTAAAAATTGTTATTGCTCTTCTTATTGCAGAGTTTGGTACTTTCTTCCAGAACATTATTGTTTCATCTTTTCCTTTTAATGTTGAAACAATAGTTGAAATTAGTACAGCAATTGTTACCATTTTTACACCACCTGATGTAGAAGTTGGTGAACCACCTATAAACATTAAAATAATTAAAATAAATTTACTTTCAAATGTAAAATTTGGTAAGTCTACAACAGAAAATCCTGTTGACCTTGATGTAGATACCATAAATAAGCTATTTAATATTGAAATATTAGGTTCTAATATTTTTATTGCTATTGTAGGAACAACTAAAAGTATTAATGAATATGTTAATATTATTTTCGTTTGTAGCTTCAATCTACTAAATTTTCTACTTTTATTATTTCTTACATCCTCAATTACAAGTATTCCAATACTTCCTAATAGCATTAAAGCAATCATTATTGTTTGTACATAAATGTCATTTGAAAATATTCTAAAACTATTTCCTCCAAATAAATCAAATCCACAATTACTAAATGCAGATATTGTATGAAAAATACTATACCAAATTCCTTTAAAAAATCCCAATAATGGGATAAATCTTATTGCAAGTAATATTATTCCAAAAGCTTGTACTTCTAGCATTATTTTTCCAATAAATATAGAATGTTCTTTTATTTGTCCATAGCTATCACTACTAATATTATCATTTATAACTAATATATCAGATATTTTCATTTTCTTATTTTTTATACTCCAAAAGTAAGATATGAAAATTATAAATCCCATTGCTCCTATTTCCATTAATATTGCAAGTATAATTTGTCCTAAAAAATTAAATTGTTCTACCAAAGGTCCTTTAGTAAATCCTGTTGTAGTAAGTCCAGATGTTGCTATAAATAAAGCATCTCTAAATGTAATTTCTTTATAATTACAAATTGGCGAACATAGTATAACAGAAGCTACTAAAATTATAAATGCAAAACCTATTATTGGTATCAAATATGTTCTTTTGTTTTTTAACATTTCTTTTATTCTCCATTATTTATTAGAATATATTATATACTTAAAATACTATAAAAGTAAATAATATAGATAAATTTTAAAATAAAATACACCCCCAAAAACCATTTCTGGAATTTGAGGGTGCATACCAACATAAGATTACTTATCAAGAACCATTGCATGTCCTGTAACAGCTAATAAAACTGTCGAAAATGCCGCTATTGGAAGGAAAATAAAGATTTTGCAACATACAAGTACAACATCCTTTTTTGTAACTTCCATCTTGACAGCTTCAATTATATCTAAAACAGGATCTAAAAGGCAGAGCCATCCGGCAACGTAAAAACCAACAACAATAGCAAGTATTAATAACAGAGTACCTATTATCCGTCTTTTCATATGCATTTTCCTTTCTCTTAAATTGGGTTTTATATTTTTGCTACATTTTTTATTATAACACAAAAGCCCTTGGTATTCAAGGGCTCCTACTTTTTCACTTAGAATCTTCTTCTATTTATTACATATGTACTTCCTAAAACAGCTTTAGCTTTATGTTTTATTTGGCTTGCTATCTCTCCTATCTCTAAAGTTGTTTTATAAATTTTGGAATCGACTTCTAATACAGCAATTGAAAGTGAAGTTAATGGAAATTGTTCAATTATTCCACGTCTATTCGCAACTTCTACAAAACCTCTCTCTGCATCAACTTCATTGTAAAAATCTACTGTATATTTATCAAATTCTGCAATAATATTTTTACAAACTTCTTCATAATCAGTTGGACTAATTATTGCAACAAAATCATCTCCACCAATATGTCCTACAAAATTATCATTATTTGGTATTTGATGTATATGTTTAGTTATTGTTCTAGCTGTAAATTTTATTATTTCATCTCCATTTGAAAATCCATATACATCATTATATGCTTTAAAATTATCTAAATCAAAATAAAGTATTGCAAATTTTTCTTTATTTAGTAATCTTTTTTTCATTTCAGCTTGTATTTGAACATTTCCTGGTAATCCTGTAAGAGGACTGATTCTTCTATTTTTAGATAATAAATCAACTATATTTTTTATTGTATAATAGAAGTATTCTTCATCAATAGGTTTTTTTATAAAATATTCAACATCTGTTTTTAAAACTTCTACAATGTGTTCTCTATCTCTATTAGAACTTACAACTATTATTGGTGTAATACTATTATCCTCATTTGATCTAATTGATTTACAAAATTCCACTATATTAGCATTTGCAGTATCTTCATCAATTATTATTAATGCTGGAATATTTCTAAGTGCAATTTCAATATCAGAAGTTTTAACTGATGTAAATTTGTATTCGTCAAGTTCTCTTCTAAAACTTTGCTTTAAATTTTCAATTAATTCATTATTATTATCAATTATATATATCTCTTGAATCATATAAACTCCCTATAATAATATGATTATTCTCCTTGTAATTCTACTGTTTTAACATTTTCTGTATTATTTACTCCAATAACAGTAAATGTTATTCTATTATTTCCTTCAACTAATTGTAATTCTTCTATTTCTATCTCTGTTGGATTTTCTTCTGGTAACTCAACTGAATAGTCGACATCGTTAATATTTAAAGCAACTTCTTTTATTCCCTCTACATAACTTGCTGATATTTTTGCTTTTTTATGATCATCTTCCAATCTTTCAATATTAATGATTATGTTTTCATTCATATGTCTTTCTTCTTCAGGTACTTCTACTTCATCTGGTACAATTTCTTCTGTTGCTTCCATTGTAGTTTGCTCAGAACTTGTTGCTTTTACTTTTAGTGATATATTTCCTTCTGGTAAATCAAAACCAAAGCTTAATCTCGTTTTATCTTCTTCTAAAGGTACTTCTTGGTCTTGTCCATTAACTGTTAATATTACTTTCTCTAATCCTTTTTCATGAGAACAGTCTACATCAACATGTTTTTTATCTGATGAAACAGTTATCTTTATTTCTGGATTTGTAACCCCATTATATGTTCTATTTTCAGTAGTTGTTTGTTGATTTGCATCAACTGCAATAACTGTTAAATCATTCTTACCTTTTAATATTTCTATATCAAATTCAATTTTCTTTTTGCTTTCATCTCTTTCTTCAATTTTAACTTCTTCTTCATTATTCCATTTATATGTTACATAAGCAATTTCAGTTTCATCTGTTGCAATTACTCTTAATTTATTGCCATCTGGTTCTAGTTCAATAACTGGGTTAATAATATCTGTTCCATTTTCTGAATTAATTGTTTCTTTGTATACTGTTTCTGCTCCATCAACATCAATTACTTTTACTGTTAATGTATGTTGTCCTGCTGGAAGTGGGATTTCAATTTTCTTTTCTGAAGATCCATCTCCTTTATCTGTTGTTTCTTTATCATCATCCCATTTATAAATGACTTTTTCAATAGCCTTATCATGACTAACACTTATCATTGCTGTTGTATCTAATTTTTCAATCTGTATTTTGGCTTCAATTGGAGCTTGTGATACTTTATCATTTTCTGGTTTATTTTTCTTAAAAAAACCATAAGCACCAATTACTATAAAACATACCGCAAAAATAATAAGTATTAAAGCAAATACTCTAACAATTTTATCTGAACCAGATGATCCACCACCTGAATTTTTTACTGGGTTATACTCTAATATTTGGTTCATATACACAACTCCTCATCTTATCTTAATTTAGAAAAATTATATCATATGCAATTTTTATTGTAAACACAAAAAATTACCTTTTTATACAAAAAATTGCTATTTGTGTGAGTATTGTTTTTTAGATTAATTTTTTCTTATATGCTAATATTTTGATAATATATTTTCTTCATTCAAAGTTCTCAGTAATCCGTCATATTTTAAAGTAGAATTAAATTTTTAAAGAAAACAGCGCCCTCAAAACAAGTTTGAGATTCCCTATTTTCTTTAAAAATATTCTACTAATAAAATACTCTGTTTACATTCGAACTTTCCATTCAGAAAATTATTATTCAAAATATAGCTACTATATAAGAAAAATTAATACTAATAATAAATAAAATTTTTTTAATACTTACTACTTGCAAATAATAATTTTATGTTTAAAATTTCCCTATCTGTCTAAAATCTCATTATAAGGAGGAAGGTTATGAAAAATTTTTTATTAAAAAATAAAGTTACAATTATTTTATGTTCAATAATTTTAATCTTACTTATTGGAATATTTGCAAAAAGCTTTGGAATGGATGCATATGAGTCTGTTGAACATTCTCTTGGTATTGTTAACACAGACTACTTAAATATGAGAAGCGGAGCAGGAATAGATTTTACATCAATAGACTTATTAAATAGAAATGAATATGTAAGAATTTTTGGAAAAATTGGAGACTGGTATATTATTCAAAATGAAGAAAATCAGATTGGTACAGCTCATAGTAAGTACATTAATTTAGCTGATGAGCAAAAAGCTGCAACTACTAATAGTGAAAGCATTGAAAATGTTTCTACTGTAAATTTAACATCAGATGAAACAGCATTGCTTTCTATAATAAATGAAGAAAGAGCAAAAAATAATTTACCACATTTAGAAATTGATGAAAGCTTGCAAAATGTTGCAAAATTAAAGGCTAATGATTTAGTACAAAATAACTATTTTTCTCATATTTCACCAACATATGGAACACCTTTTGAAATGTTAAAATCAAATAATATTTCTTATAAAACTGCTAGTGAAAATATTGCTGGGAATTCTGATATAAAATCAGCATTTGATGCTTGGATATCTTCTGAGTCTCACAAAGCAAATATTCTAAGCAATGAGTACAATTACACTGGTATTGCTGTTGTTGATAGTATTGCTTATGGAAAAGTTATTGTAGAACTTTTTGTTGGAAAATAATTTGAATAGACATGCTACTTGAAATTAACATAAAATTGCATTATAATAGTAATGTTAACTTGTACACTTGTCTAATGCCAATTAATCGCATTAGTGTCTTTAAAAAAATAAATATTTTTTGGAGGTAATAATAATATGAAAGATAATTTCACAAATAACACTGTTCAGGAAGACACAAAAAATCCACTTCTCGATTCTCTTCTTAATAGATATTTTAAAGATCGGGAAAGTGCAAATATACTTGTGTCAAATACCAAATATATTCTTTGGTTAGAACATTTTACCACTAAATATCCTAGTTTTTGTAGTGAACAATGTTTTTCACCAGAGGAGCTATCTGATGATGACTTAGAAAATGTAGATTCTTTACCTCTTTTCTTAGAAGGCATTACTAACTACGCAAGCAAGAACTTCCTGCCCATCACTCCAATAACTTTAGGTGTCAACTCTGGGTACTATGTATTAATAAAGTTTAATGGTATTGGTTATATGCTTTCTGTAAAACATATTCAGGTCAGCTACAATTATTGTAGTAGAGTTGATATTTCTTCCGATAAGAATTTTATTGACTTTAATGACATTATGAATAATACAAAGCAGAAACATGTTGATTTCGTTCTGTCGAAACTTAATGAACTTTCCAATCTACTTAATGACATGCTGGCAAGTGGTGTTCCAGAATCAGAAATTTCTTCAGTAGTTGATTCTGCTATTGAGAAACATCAAGATATGCAGTAATCTTATACTCATACAAAATAAAGTGGACAATTCTCTCGAATTGTCCACCTTTATTTTTAATATTAATATTTTCTTTTTCTTGCAGCCTCTGATTTCTTTTTTCTTCTTACACTAGGCTTTTCATAATGTTCTCTTTTTCTTACTTCTTGAATAACTCCATTTCTAGCGCATTGTCTCTTAAATCTTTTAAGAGCATCTTCTATATTTCCATTATTAACTTTTACCTCTGACATGTTTTCCCCTCCTTCCGAAGCTCAAAAAATAAACATCTTGATCTTGTGGGATTGATTTCTATTTTTTATATGTAATTAATCCTTTAGATTCGCTTAACTGTTTAATATTATACATTAGATTAGTGTAAATTGTCAATACTTAATTTGTTTCAAATAATTCTCCTATTGAAGTTTCTTCATTAATTCTTTTTATTGCCTCTCCAAAAAGCTCTGAAATTGATACAACTGTTATTTTATCTATTTGTTTTTCTTTAGGTAATGGTATAGTATTTGTCATAACTAATTCTTCCAATTCTGAATTTTGTATCCTTTCAATTGCTGGACCTGAAAGTACACCATGTGTACATCCAACATAAACTTTATTTGCTCCAAAATTCTTTATTACATCTACTGTTTCCATTATCGATCCTGCAGTATCAACTTCATCATCAAAAATCAATGCATTTTTTCCTGAAATTTCACCTATAACACTTGTTGCTATTGCTCTATCATCATTACCATCTCTACGTTTATCCACTAATGCAATTGGACATCCAAAATGTTTTGCATATTTATATGCTTTTTTTGAACTTCCTGCATCTGTTGCAACAACAACTTTATTATCAATATCTTTACTATCAAAATATTTTTGAAGTAAACTTTGTCCTGTTAAAACATCACAGTTTATATTGAAATATGCTTGTATAGCATTATTGTGTAAATCACATGTAAGTACTCTGTTTGCTCCTGCTGCTTCAATTAAGTTAGCAAATAATTTTGCTGTAACAGGAATTCTTGGTTGATCTTTTTTATCAGATCTTGAGTACATATAGTATGGTATTACCACTGTAATTCTCTTTGCAGATGCTCTCTTTACAGCATCAATTGTGATTAGCAATTCCATTATTCTTTCGTTTACTGGTGGCTGTGTTGTTTGAATTAGAAAAACGTCTTTATCTCTAACTGATTCTAAAATTTGAACGAAATTATTATCGTTCTTAAATTTCATTGTGTTAATTTTGCCTTTCTCAATTTTAAGATAATCACAAACTTCATCTGTGAATTTTTCTGCAGATTCACTGCATGAAAAGACTTTTAATCTATCCATTTATACCTCCATTTTTTTAGCCTTTCGGCAATTTATAAATTATTTTTTTCTTTAATATTAATACCTTTTGCCACAATCTTTTCTTCTACTTCTGCAATTTCATAAGCTGGTTTAATAGATGTAATCTTTTCATTATCTGAAATTACTTGTCTTGCACTAATAATAACTTCAGATTCATTTTGTTTTTCATTATTATCTTCTGTTTTAAATTCATGGAAAAATAATACTTTGCTATTATTTGTTACTTCTGCTTTTTCATATCTTGCTTCATCGCCAAATTTTAGTTGTACTACTTTTCCCTCTTTTAAACTCGCTTTTACATCAATCTTCTTTTGATTAATAGACCCTCTAAATTTTAAATCTGTCATTTTTTCTTCTTCAATAAATTGTCCATCAACTATTATATCTATATTTTCTAATAATTTCTTTGTGAAATCATATTCTTTATACATTTTTCCATAAACATCTTTTTCAAAATCATAACCAGTATAGCACCAAACTGTTTTTTCAGGATATTTTTCTTTTACCTTTTCAACAAGCTTTACTAATCCTTGTTGATTTATAAGCTCTAATGGTTCTCCTCCTAAAATTGAAAGTCCTGCAATATAATCATGATTCATAGCATCTAATATATATTCTATTGTACTATCATCAAATTTTTTTCCATAATTAAAATCCCATGCCTCTTTATTATGGCATCCTTTACAGTGAAAGTGACATCCACTTACATAAATTGAAACTCTTACTCCTGTTCCATCTTGAATATCTACTGTTTTTATATCTGCATAATTCATAACTCTACCTCGCTGTTTAATAATAAGTTAAGCCGTTTGAATTAAATTTTGTATACAAATTATAACAATTCAAACGGCTCCTTTGTAACTAATTAACTTTTGTATACTTCATATTTATCTTAAGTATTTTAGATTAAATGTGAAGTACTCTTGATTTTATTTCTTTTGTTTTTCCAACATTCCAGAAGTTTTCTCCTAAGTAACCACATGTTCTTCTAGTAACATTCATTTTGTTGTGGTCTTTATTACCGCATTGTGGACATTCCCATTCATTTTGTTCATTAATAGTAATTTCTCCATCAAATCCACAAATGTGACAGTAATCAGATTTTGTATTAAATTCAGCATATTGAATATTATCATAAATAAATTTAACAATTTCTTCTAATGCTTCTAAATTATTTTTCATATTTGGTATTTCTACATAAGATATAGCTCCACCTGAAGATATTGGTTGATATTTTGACTCAAATTTTAATTTATCAAATGCATTAATTTTTTCTCTAACATCAACATGATATGAGTTTGTATAATAACCTTTATCTGTAATATCTTCAATATCACCAAATCTCTCTTTATCTACTCTTGCAAATCTATAACATAAACTTTCTGCTGGTGTTCCATATAATGCAAAACCAAGTCCAGATTCTTGTTTCCATTTATCTACTGAATCTCTCATGTGTTGCATAACTCTAACTGAAAATTCCTCTCCTACTGGATCTGTATGACTTACACCTTTCATTAATTTTGTAAGTTCATAAAGTCCTATATATCCTAAAGAAATTGTTGAGAAACAAGAATTTAATAATTTATCAATTTTTTCACCTTTTGTAAGTCTTGCTATAGCTCCATATTGCCAATGAATTGGAGAAGCATCTGACATTGTTCCAATTAATGCTTCATGTCTACACATTAATGCATCTTTACAAAGTTCTAATCTTTCATCAAATAACTTCCAGAATTTTTCTTCATCACCATTTGCTATAATTCCTATTTGTGGTAAATTGATACTTACAACACCTTGATTAAATCTAGATTCGAAAACATATTCTCCTTTTTCATTTTTCCATGGAGATAAGAAACTTCTACATCCCATTGGACTAAATACATTTCCTTCATAATTTTCTCTCATTATTTTAGCAGAGATATAATCAGGATACAATCTTTTTGATGAACATTTAACTGCAAGTTTTGTTAAATAATCATATTTTCCACCTTTTAAACAGTTATTTTCATCTAATACATATATTAATTTTGGGAATGCTGGTGTTATATATACACCTTTATCATTCTTTATACCTTGTAATCTTTGTTTTAAAATTTCTTCAATAATCATTGCATTTTCTTCAATATATTCATCATCTTTATCTAAGAACATGAATATTGTAACAAACGGGCTTTGTCCATTTGTAGTCATTAAAGTATTGATTTGATATTGAATTGTTTGAACTCCAGAAGATAAATCTTCTTGTCTTCTTTCTTTTGCATCTTCTCTTGCTCTTTCATCTGATTCTTCTTTAGAATATCCTTTTTCAACATATCCTAAAAATCTCTTTTTGTATACTTTATCATAAGTTTTTCTTAAATATTTTCCTAAATGACGTATATCCACTGATTGTCCACCATATTGGCTACTAGCTACTGCTGCTATTATTTGTGTCATTACTGTACAAGCAACTTGGAAACTTTTTGGACTTTCAATCATCTTTCCATTCATTACAGTTCCATTATCAAGCATATCTCCTATATTTACTAGACAACAGTTATGCATTGGTTGTACAAAATAATCTTTATCATGGAAATGTAAAACTCCATCATTATGAGCCTTAACAATTCTTTCTGGAAGCATTAATCTATCTGCCAAATCTTTTGAACATTCTCCAGCAATTAAATCTCTTTGTGTTGAAACTAATACTGCATTTTTATTACTGTTTTCTTCCATTGTTTCCTTATTTGCATTTCTTACTAAGCTTAATATACTTTCATCTGTTGAATTTGCTTCACGAATTAAAGCATGTTTATCTCTATATAATATATATTTTTTTGCTAATGTAAATTTACCAAATTCCATTAACTTACGTTCTATAATGTCTTGAATTTCTTCAACTGACATTGATGGTTTGTTTAAACCTTCGATATATTTTGTTATAAATTCAATTGAGGATCTTGATACTTTATCTTTTCCTCCAACTTCTTTGTTTGCATTACTAATAGCAATTACTATTTTATCGCTATTATACTCAACTTTTCTGCCATCTCTTTTAATTACTTTCATTTCTTGCTCCTCCATTATAGAACCCCAAAATTTTTTATAATCTTTTGTATTCAACTCATGATTAGATTTTAACACTTTAAAAAGTAATGTCAAATTCATAGTTGTTATGTTTCCAACATTTTGAAACTACTGCAATATATGGTTTTTTTGCTAGTTACTTTTTCTATTATTTTCTATGTTAAATTTTCATAAAAATTCCAACTTATTGTAACTGTAAGAGTATGCGTTTTTGTATTTCAAATATATTACATTTTTTGAGTAGAAAAATTATTTTATCTAATTTTTATTTGCATTTTTATATGTTTTTATAAATAATCGATAATAATTCCTATTTTTGTTTTTCTTTCAAAAAAGAATGTATGTTCGCAATGGATAGAGTTATTTAACAATAAAAAAACTCCAAAACATTAAACTTTACTTGTTTAACATTTTGGAGTTTAAATTATTTTTTATAATTTACTCTGCTTCTCTTGCTTTTACTATAACTCTTTGTTTACTATCTCTTGTGCAAGTAATTAAAGTTATTTCTTTCATTCCATTTGTTCTTTGTGTTGTACATTCTGTATTTTCAGGCTCTACAACATATTTATCATATACTTTATATGTAAGGGTTCCAGTATCGCCAATACGATCTGTTATTTCTATTTCATCACCAATTGATAATTCTGGTACATGACTGAAAAATTTATCATTTCTATAATTATGTCCAACTATACAAAAGTTTCCAACTTGATTTGGATCTGCTCCATGGAATTTACATGGAGATATTTTAAGTAATTCATCTGTTGTTCTATCTATAATTGGATATTCACAATCTATCTTTGGAATATTTATTGTAGCTATTGGATAATATCTTGTTCCATTAGATGTTTCTCTCCACTGTCTATTATCTACTGGGTCCTCATCTTCAACTGGCTCTGAATATACAACTTGAAATGGATCTTCTGAATTTAGTATAACCACAATTGCATTGTTTGCAAATTTTATTGTTGTATCATCAGCAACATTATCTTCAAAAGATAAATTAGACAATATTTCCTTCGATATTTCCTCATTTTTATTTTTATCATATTCTGCATATATGTAATAAGAAAATAAAATGCATACTAAAAAAATGGAAATAAAGAAATCAATTTTATACATTCTTTTTTTCCTTTTTAGTTCTGGGGTTATATATAATTTCTCAGAAACTAGAATTTGGTTCATTTTACTACCTTTCTACACAATATATCATAATAATTATAACATCTATACAATTTCATATCAAGTCTTTTTTGCGAATTATTTATTCCTTTTTATGTAAATTACAAAATGCGCCTTAAATTAAGACGCATTTTTTTTATTTTACCATATATCATCTGTAAAGTTATTCTTTTTATTTCCCTTTTTGAATTTATTAAATAGTCCTCCACTTTTTTTAGTTTCTTTTGCTATTTCAAAATCTTCAATTCCACCAGAATTTTTTCTTTGAGCTTTTTTCCAATCATCAAATAATTGAACTTCTTGTTCTTCTTCTTCATAAGGTAAACCATTTTCCTCAAAGGCAATTTCTTTAAAAACATTACTACTTTGTGGTTTATTTATTTTTCTTACTATTTTTTTATCAGAAAAATTCATTTCTTCTTCAACTTTAGACTTTGCAGCAACAACATTTGCCTCAGTGAAATCTATTTCTTTATATTTATCTCCAAATATATCAAATTCTTCTACATCTGGTGTTACTATATTATTTGTACTATTTACATTACTAATTAATTCTTCTATTGATGTTATATTAGTACTTGCAGTTTCTTCTTCGAATGTTGACATATATTCTTCTGTTTCAGACTCTTCTTCTATTTCGTCAGCATTATCTCCAAAGTCTTTAAAACTCATTTTTGCATATTCATCATCAATATCTTCATCGTCTTCTTCATATCCATCAATTTGAAATGGGATTTTCTCCACTTCTTCTGCAACAACTTCTTCTTTTGGTTTTTCTACTGGTTTAGGTGATTCAACTACTGCTGGTGCTTCATCAGGTTCTCTTGGAATATCAAACTCTGCAATATCTCTACCAAAAGTTTCTGAAACAGTTTCATAAAATGTAGAATATATTCCTCTTATTCCTTCTATTCTCCAGTAATTTGAGTTTATTAATGTTGCTGTATTTAAGTTTACACGATTCTTTTCTCTTTTGAATCTCTCTTCTTTATCTCTAATATCTGTTAGATATGATTTATTGTAAAGTTCTTTATAAGCTTTCTTTGTTGCCTTATTAGAAATTTCTCTTAATAGTAAATCATATAAATTATCTATTTGAGTAGTATCTGTATCAAAATTCTCACAAGCTTCACTCATTAATCTATTATGAGATTTTGTACCATGTATAACTGTCATTCTTTCATAATCTAAAAATTGAACTTCATATTCCTTAACTGCTAATACAAAATCAATTTTAGCTTTTTCATTTCTAGCATATTTTTTATGTAAGTTTATTTTTGCAGTTCCGCTTTCTATATCAGATAACAATTTTGTCATTTTATCATATATAACTAAATAAGATGCTGCTTCTTTTTTTGCTGTTTCTAATCCAAATCTAGTTGCACACCTAATAACTTCTGCATTAAAAGGTATTTTCTCATTCTTACCATTGTCTAATAATGTTTGTATAATATCTTCTTCATCATCAAATTTAGCAAATGCTTTTAAGTTTGAAACATCTTCTGATGTTATACCATCATAATTATTTTTTGCAATCTCATATAGTTCATTATAATCATTTTCTGCCATTTTTTTGTATCTTTTACATTTTGATAACTCAAATTTCTTTTCGTTATATGAATCTAATGCTCCTAATAATCTTTCTTTTGTTTCTACCATAGCAGCATTATTTTCTTGAACATCCTCTTCAATTTTTTCAATACATCTTCTTATATCTTCAACTTTTCCATCCAAGTTATTAAATAATAAGTTTCTATCATATTCTAATTTGGCACTTCTTTTATACAATCTTTTTTGGGCTAATTGAATTTCTTTAATTACTTCAAAACTTTTATTATATTCTTGAGTTGCAGCAAGTTCTTTTTGATAGTTAATTTGATATTTTTCTAGTTTTTCAACAAGTCCACAGTAATTATTGTAATTATCTCTTAAATTACATTCTCTTCTATAATTAAGTAAATTATCGAAATATCGTTCTAATACGATAGCACTTCTTTCATACATATAAATACTGCCCCCTAAAAATATTTAAATGCAATGAGATAGTTTCCCAGCATTTTTTAATATTATATATAAATTTGAAAAAAATGTCTACAAAAAAAGTCGAATTTTTTTATATTTTATATATCTGTTTCAAATTTGTAAAAAATATGTTATAATATATGTATCGTTATAGATTTTTGAAAAAGGAGGATTTCTTTATGTGGTGGTTATTATACCTTGTCCTTATGGTTGTTGCTTTTCGGTGTTTTTGGCCTATTATTATCGGTATCTGGGCGATTCTGCTCACACCTATAATTTGGGTCTTCAGCTGGTTATGGGAACATAAGTGGATTACGCTGTTCATATTGCTTATTATCATTGGGCTTGCGCAAATCTTCTAAAATCCTTACAGACATGAATTCAAGTCTGCTATATTTACACTTGCATCGTTTTGGAGAAGTTCATTTCCCAAAGCACTTGCAAGTGCTTTTTTATATTATAGAATTTTTAGAGAAATTTACTGTAATATAAAATCTTTAGCAAAAGTTGCTTTTTGTTCTTTTAATTCTATTTACAAAAAGTCTATTTTAGTTATATAATTCATACATAGTAACCTTTTAGGAATTGGAGGGATGACTATGTTACTTAATAAATTAATTTCTGAGGTAGAAGTAATAAATAAAGTTGGCGATCTAAATTTAGATATAACTAATATACATTCTGACTCAAGAAAAATCAAAGAAGGAGGTCTTTTTATAGCAATTAATGGATTCACCAAAAATGGTACCGAATTCATTCCAGATGCTATAAAAAATGGTGCAAAAGCAGTTATTGTTGAACCTGAAGTTGATTTAAAATCTCTAGATATACCAAATGGTATACCTGCAATTTCAGTAAAAAATACAAGAAAAGCATTAGCACAAACAGCCTGTGAATTTTACGATAATCCTTCAAGAAAATTAAAACTTATCGGAATCACAGGAACAAAAGGAAAAACAACTACTACATTTATGGTAAAATCAATTTTACAAAATCATAATTTGAATGTAGGCCTAATTGGTAGTATTGCTGTTTACATTAATGATGAAAAAATTGAAGATACAGACAGAACAACTCCTGAAAGCATTGAAATTCAAAAGCACCTTGCTATGATGGTAGAAAAAAATGTTGATGTTGCTGTTATTGAAGTATCTTCACAAGCAATGAAACTTGATAGAGTTACAGGATGTGAATTTGATGTTGGTCTATTTACAAACTTAACAGAAGATCATATTAGTCCAAAAGAACATCCAACAATGGAAGATTATTTTAATTGTAAGCTTGAATTATTAAAAATCTCTAAACATGCTGTAATTAACAATGATGATGAAACAGTTAGAAAAATTAAAGATTTACTTCCAGAAAAAGATATAAGAACTTTTTCTATTGAAAATAATTCAGATTTTAAAGTAAATCCAAATAACATTGTAATTACTGATTCATATATTGATTTTTCAATAATGTTTAATGAAAAAGAAGAAAGAATTAAAGCATGTATACCTGGAAAATTTAGTGTTTATAATGCATCAGGCGCAATAGCTGTTTCTTCATACTTTGGTGTTACACCTGATGAAATACGAGAAGCTCTTAAAACTTTAAAAGTTTTAGGAAGAAGTGAATTAGTTGATAATAAACTTGGCTTAACAATTATGATAGATTATGCACACACACCATCTAGCTTAGAAAGCATATTAACTGCTGTAAAATCTTATGCAAAAGGAAAAATTATTTGTGCTTGGGGTGTTGGTGGTGATAGAGATGCTGCAAAACGTCCTATTATGGGTGAAATCTCAGGTCGTTTAGCTGATTATACTGTATTAATGTCTGATCAAGTACGTACAGAAGATCCTTTAAAAATATTAAAAGAGATTGAAACTGGAATCATTCCAACAGGAAAGCCTTATAAAATTATTGTTGATAGAACAGAAGGAATTAGATATGCTATATCAATTGCAAAACCTGGAGATATTATTGTCATTCCTGGTCTTGGACATGACTTATATCTTGAAAAAAATGGTGTTAAATATCCATATGATGAAAGAAAAGTTATAGCAAAAATAATTGATGAAATGATTGCTTCTGGTGAGCAAAAATAAATTATTACTTTAGTGAGTAAATTTTAATTATATTCTCTATATTTTGAATAATATATTTTCTTCTTTTAAAGTTCTTGGTAATCCGCCATATTTTACATTCGAACTTTCCATTCAGAAAATTATTATTCAAAATATAGATAGTATATAAAAAACTTACTACTTGCAAATAATACAATATAAGAATGAAA
>CAORJJ010000031.1 GCA_948517135.1 uncultured Clostridia bacterium
CTTAAATAATGGAGATATTCCAATAAAAGGTGAAAAAATAGAATTTTATAATTCTATTAATCCAAATGATAATGATCAATTTTATGAATTAAATTTAGAAATGTTAGAAAATTTGAATCTTAATTATGGAAATAGAGAGCTAGGTGATGATGATTTTTATATAATAAATGAACAAAGCCATACAATTTATTATAAAAAAGGCGTTTTATATAATGAATATCATTATACAAGAAACTTAAAATATGAGAAAGTAAAGTTTAGGAACACTTATTAAATTTCAAAAAATAAAAACTTAAAATACTTGTCAAATAAGGAAATATGTGTTAAAATAGTCAAGTATGAAAATAGAGATACTCTATTTTCTCCTTACTCATATTAAAAATATGGGTTTTAATATCCAAAAGGAGGTGAAAAGATAATGAATAGATACGAAACAGTATTCATTATTAATCCAAATGTTGAAGATGCAGGAGTTAAAGAATTAATTCAAAAATTCTCAGACATTATTAATAGTGATGGAAAAGTTGAGTCAGTTGAAGAGTTAGGAAAGAAAAAATTAGCTTATGAAATCAAAAAAAATTCAGATGGAAATTATGTATTAATTAACTTTGAAGCTGCACCAGGTTTAATAAAAGAACTTGAAAGAGTATACAGAATTACAGACGAAGTTATTAAATTCATCGTTGTAAGAAAAGACGAAGAATAATAAGAAAGGCGGAATCGCACATGAACAAAGTAATTTTAATGGGAAGATTAACAAGAGACCCAGAAGTAAGATATACTCAAACAAATAATACTTTAGTTGCTTCATTTAGTTTAGCAGTTAATAGAAGATTTGCTAGACAAGGTGAAGAAAGACAAGCAGATTTTATTAATATTGTTGCTTGGAATAAAACTGGAGAATTTTGTAGCAAATACTTTAAAAAAGGTCAACAAGTTTCTATAATTGGAAGAATCCAAACAAGAACTTGGGATGATGAACAAGGTCAAAAACATTATGTTACAGAAGTAATTGCTGAGGAAGCATATTTTGCAGATAGTAAAAGAGATGGAGAAGCATCAGGAGGATTTGAAAATACATTTGGAGAATCAGTTGCACAAAATGCTGAATTCCAAGTTACATCTTCTGATGATGATTTACCATTCTAATTTAATTAATATATAAAGTTAGAAGATTGGAGGATTTAAAATGGCTGATAAAAAACAAAATAGAAGAAACAATAGAAATAATCAAGATGATGATTTCAATCCAAAGTTTAGAAAAATCAGAAAAAAAGTTTGTGCTTTATGTAATGATAAAAACTTTGAATTAGATTATAAAAATGCTGATCAATTAAGAAAATTTATCAACGAAAAAGGTAAAATATTACCAAGAAGAGCAACAGGTGCTTGTGCTAAACATCAAAGAGAAATTACAACAACAGTAAAAAGAGCAAGACATATTGCTATAATACCATATGCTCAAGATTAATTTGTGCATATAATAATGAAATTAAAAGACATTATATGTTGTATACATATTAATGTCTTTTTTGTTGTTTTCCTTTAAAATGCTTGCGTTGAACTACAAACTGTGATAAAATAGTTTACGTAAAATTTTGACAAGTGGAATGTAATTAATTCTACTAAAAAACAAGAAAGGAGTTGTTGTATGAAACGGAAATCTGAGCGCGAGATAATGTCGGCAACACGCCCAGAAGATATATTCACAATGCAGTTAGATGTAATTGAGCAGGAAAAGAATGAATATATTGAGCGGTTTAAGCCAACAGAATATCGTGCAATCCAAAACTTCGTGGTAAGTAGGCAGATCATGTTGTTCTATGAAGAAGCTATATCAAGAATCAACAATGGATTGTCTTTGAATGAGTTTACTATTTGCGCCAAGAATGGAAGAGAATACAAAATTCATTACAACAATAGTTTTCCGTTTAAACTTGGGCAGATGTATATTACAGGAAAATATGTGATTTATGTAATTGATGGAAAGTATCAGAAATATTACAGAAATTATATTACAAAGACCAATTCATATTTGAAACCTGATATGAAGATTTGGGAGTTTGCTCAGTACATGGTTCCAAATGTAGAAATTAATTTTGAAACAATAGAAGGAAATTTTTGCATTTTTATTAAGAAACCATGTGAGAAAATGTATTCCATAAGAGAAATTCTGGAATATTTTAATGGAAGTTTGAAACCTGAGTATGTGGCTTCAATTTTAACGAGGCTTTACTATTTTGCTTGCTACATGAGTTTAGTGGAAACTACTCATAATGGTATAACAATCGATAACTTATTTTTTGCACCTGGTAGAAGAACAGAAGATGGCGAATCCTATACAGTCGAAGATATGCGGATTCTTGGAGTGTATGGTGGATGGTTCTTTACAACGTACTTTAACGAAAAAATCCAGGCTGTTCCAAAAGAAGTTTATGAGATTTTGCCATTCCAATGCAAAGATAGAGGATATTCTTCTTTTGAAGTTGATGAGCTTTCTATCAAAAAGGTAGCAAAAGAGTTACTTGGAAATCAAACAAACATTCCATTACCAATGCAGGAGTGGGTTAATAAAACCACAATTTCGAAAGATCCTAAAACGGAATATCATGCTTGGGAAGAAGTAAGACGTAAGTCATTTGGTGGTCGTAGATTCGTCGATATGGATGTTTCTATATAACAAAATTACATTTATAGGAGGTAAACAAGATGGGTGGAAGAGCACCGAGCAGTAGCGAAATTGACAGTCATTACAGATCAAGGGATTATTATGGAGGCAGTTATTACAGCAGTGGAAGTGTCTATCGAAGTCATAGTAGCCTTCGCTCCAGCGAAGTCGAAATTCCTAAACGCCGGATAACTTCAGCAGAGCAGATTTTTAAAGCACTCTACATGATTGATGAGTTTAATCCTGCTAAAATAAAACTTCCAAGAGAGGCATGTGATTCGGCACTTAGTCCGAAATCCAGAGGAATGATATTTGCAGAAGATGTAACAGGCTCTATGGGAATATTTTTGCTGAAGCTTATTCAGACACAGTACCCGAGGCTTTTTAAAGCGATTCTTAACAGGTATTCCTTTAATCCTCATATTATGTTTATGGGGGTTGGAGATGTTGCAGCACATGACAATGCTCCGCTTCAGGTTACTCAGTTCGAGTCAGATTTGAGAATGCTGGAACAGCTTGAAAAAATTTGGCTTGAAAAAGGTGGTGGGAGAAATCCGTTTGAAAGCTATATTTTGCCATGGTATTTTGCAGGCAAGTACTGCAAGATGGACTGCTTTGATAAGCGTGGTGAGAAAGGATTCTTATTTACATTTGGTGATGAGGAACCTACTCCATATCTTACTGCTTATGAGCTGAAACAGGTTTTTGGAGATAGAAAAGATTTGGATACAAGAACTGTAACTGCGACAGATTGTCTTGAAATGGCATCTGAGAAGTTTCACTGCTATCATATCATTTTGCATGGAAGTAATTATCATTGCTGTGATATGGATAAGTGGAATGAACTCTTGGGTGGACATGCATGCGATCTGAGTGATTATGATTGCTTGCCTGAACTGATTTGTGCAATTATTGATATGTACGAAGGCTGTTCCAAGACAGATGCTATTGAAAAGATCGAAGATTCGAATGCTCGTTATGTTGTAAGAAATGCTCTGATGAATCATGAACAATATGTTAAGGATGAAAGAGTTGTTTCTGGACAGCATGGTGAAATTGAGATTTTCTAAACAGCAACCTTGGGGGGAGCATACAATTATGCTCCTCCTTTTATAAAAAGGAGACTACAATGAGAAAAGCATATGCAGTAATAGGCTCAAATTGGGGAGATGAAGGAAAAGGAAATGTGACAGATATTTTGTGCAGTAAAGAACCATTAAAAACTATAAATGTTAGGATTAATGGTGGTGCTCAAGCGTCACATACAGTAGTAACTCAAGATGGAAAAAGACATGCATTTAGCCATTTTGGATCTGGTACTTTTGCTGGTGCTCCAACTTATTTAAGTAAGGAATTCATAGTTAATCTTTTTTCATTTGATATTGAACGGTGTAAAATAGCAGAAGAATTTGCTATAACACCAGTTGTATGTGTTAATCCTGAATGTAGAGTAACAACATTTTGGGATATGAATATAAATCAAATGATAGAGACTATGCGTGGAGAAAATCGCCATGGTAGTTGCGGTTTCGGAATTAATGAAACAGTTCATAGAAGTAAATATGATGACTATAAAATTACAGTTATGGATTTATTCTCAGAAAATGAGCTTCGAAAGAAATTAGAGCGAATACAAAGGGATTATGTTCCAATGAGGTTGAAAAATAAGTATAATCTGATATTGGATGAACTCCCTGAGAAGTTTGCAAAATCTTTTAAAGATTCAGAAACAATCCCAATGACAATTGAAATGGCAAAAAGATTTATTGAAAATGTGAGTGTTATGGATGATTGCATTTTAAATAGATTTGACATTGCTGTTTTTGAGGGTGCACAAGGTTTGCTTTTGGATCAAGGATTCGAGAAATTTTGGCCTAATGTTACAACATCCAATACTGGTGTGAGGAACATGGTAGATATTTTGAAAAACATCAAATTTGATGGTGAAGTAGAAGTCTATAATGTTTCAAGATGTTATGCTACACGTCATGGAAGAGGAAGATTTCCAACAGAGACTGATGGAAAGCCATATAAAAATATAATTGATTTAACGAATATACCAAATGAATTTCAGGAGCATTTACGTTTTGGAATTCTTGACATGGATTTGCTTTTGGAAGCATTAAATGGTGACTACAATAAAAATTCTGAATTGATTGCCAAAAGAAATATGGTGTTTACCTGTTTTGATCAACTTGATGATATGGTTTTTTATAAGTTTAATGGAAAAAAGATAACTGTTTCAAAACAAAACTTTCTTGAAGAAATAAAGAGAATTCTTTGTGAAAATACAGCCTATTTAGTAAGCGATATATATGTCACTCAAGGAGAGGCAAGAGATAAATTAATTAAGATATAAAAAGCTCGCGGTTTGCAATTTGCAAACCACGAGCTTTTTTTGTACATTACTTGTTTTTGGAAGTTACAGTATACGATACTCCAGCGCCAAGTGAAATTGTAGTATTCCCTTTGGAATTAATAGTAATCCCATCAGCTGTTTTATAGCTGATGGAGGTAATCCCTTTTTTTCCTATATTGGCGTAGATTTTTGATGACTTTTTAACCAGTTTATTGCCACATTGAGTACAGAATTTAAAGTTTTCATCATAGGCGAGTCTGCAATTTTCACAAAAGCAAAATGCTTTCTCGCCAATCAGAATTTTCTTTCTGACATTTATGCCCATGGACTTATTCCTCTGCTACTTCGCCAGCAGGCTTTTCAGCCACCGCTTTTTCTACCAGAGTCTTTTTACCAGTTCTGGGAGTTCCGCCAGTCTTGGCGGTTTTCTTTCCAGAATTATTACTTTTTGTCTTGGGAGAGGCTGGTGTAAAGGATTTAGTCAGATCTGTGCCACATTCGGAACAGAATTTTGCTCCCTCAGGAACTTTGGCATTGCATTTCGGGCAGGTGTCTGTTACAACCTTATGTCCGCAATGATGACAGAATTTCGCACCATCGTTCAGCTTTGTACCACAGTTCATGCAGTGCTTTCCCTTCTGAACAGTATGAGCACCACAGTTGGAACAGAAGTTAGTTCCTTCCTGATACTCTTCACCACAGTCAGGGCATACCACAGAAGTATCTGCCTTAGTAGTTACAGCTGGAATAGCTGGAGTTGCCGGAGCAGTTCCAGTAAGGGTACTGAAAAAGTCCATTCCACCAGCAGTTCCGCCGTTCATGATCTGATTAAGCAACCAATACTGCATCATACCACCGTTATCAGATTCATTTCCAAGAGCTCCCATTGCCAGCAGCATTGGAAGATTGTTGGACATGTCCTTGTTGTTTCCCATAAGCAGGAGCATTCCCAGTCCGTTCATAGAGTCATCGCCGATCCCGTCCAAAGAGAAATCACTTTCGCCCTTAGACCACTGTGTCATACAGATAGCCGCCAGAACATTTTTGCTCATATCAGTTTTGGAATTCGGATCGAACATTGTGCGCGGATCCAGTGCTACTACTCTGGTATAGAAATTCATGCCAGGAATCAGACACTCACTCAGGATCTTGGTGATAACAGTACCGTCGACTGCATCGATCAGAGTTGCAGTGTTACCTTCAACAGCACGTACATAGTAGTACTTGCCATCCAGCTTATAGAGCTGATCAATCTGCAGTGCCTGATCAGGCAGCAGGAATACTCGGAAGTCGCCGAACTTCATATTTGCATAGTTCTTGAGTGTCTGCGTAGCGGGATCATATACATGATAATCGCCAGTCCGCGGATTCTTGATTGCTACGCCCATAAAGGTTGCTGCGATATTCGTATCTGTGGATACTCCGAGTTCAAGGTTCATGCCAAACATTTTTTTGAAATTGTTAGTTTTCATTTTTTTTCCTCCTCTTGATGAATTGTTTGATTGTTTTATACCAAAATACTCTGAAAGAGCATTTTCGATATCATCTGGATTGAATGAAACTGCAGCAATAGATGTGCTACTTTCCTCCTTAATTAGATATGAACAGTCACGGTTCTTATCTTCACAATGCCAGCAATTGCCAGGAATATAGCCATATTCGATAGGGATTTCAAAGGAAATGAAATCACTTCTTTCCTTTAAAGCCTTTCTAAGCATTTCCACATATTTGTCAAATGACAGCCGATAAGGCTTGAAACAAATGTGACCTTTATGGCAGACATTGTCATATTGAAGTAAGAGAGATCCGTCAGGTTCTAATCTTTTCAGAAGGTGATATTTCCCGATAGAAATAATGCCATCTTCAAAAAACGGACGATCACGACTATTGGGGGAATTCAGTTTATTATAGGCATCGAAATGATATCCTTTAGGCACTAATTCCCGTACAGCAGAGCTGTTGCCGTATGACATACCTATTATACCTCCTTTTCAATGTACAGTGCTTCATAGTGAAGCAATTTTAAAGTTCTTAAAAAATAACACACCAATTATACAACATATTATGTAAATTGTAAATGGGTATTTTGAAAAAAATTGAAAAAGTCAAGGACCCCTACACAGATGTGCAGGGGTCTTTGATGAAAACTATTCAGATAAAAGTATTTCTGTGAACTCTGTTAGTTTCTTATTCCACTTACTTCCATCATTACTACCATTGATAAAATCTAATAGATAATCAATTTCCCGATCACCAATTACTGTATTTGCAAGATCTCCAATAGCGTAGTATTCTGTACTAGAAAACCAGCCTACTGGAATTACAAGTAGAATGTGGGCTTCATCGTTAAACATTTCATAGTATTTTTCTTCTACTTTGCGATCACTCCATGAATCATGAGATGACATAACAACAATTTGAACGTTTGTTTTTTCATGTAAATCTTTCAGCCCAGAAATCAATTCATTAGTATTTGAAAAATATTCTTCTTTATCAATAACATAAGATGAATATGTTTCATAAGTGCCTTCCAAAGGTTTTTTTCCACTGATATCAGAAGAAATTGCACTTATAAAGAGAAAAACAAGTATTGCTATTATGCATATAGCCAATTCTACTCCGCTTGATGAACCTGAACCTGATCTGTGGTAATGATGATGATGACTATGACTATGACTATGATGACCTCCATGTGCCATAATTATGACCTCCTGTTGTGAATAAGTGTTATTAGGTTACATAATAATTATAACATCTATATACTAGAATATCAATATATGTAAATTATAAAAAGATATTGAAATTTAATTGATAAGACTATATAATAACGAAAAAGATTAATGGAGGAAAAATAGCAATGAACAAAAAAAGAGGATTTGAAATAGCAAAAGGATTTGAAAATGCAGGAATAAATTTACCAGTTAGAAAAACAAAATATTCAGCAGGATATGATGTTGAAGCTGCTGAAGATACTGTAATTCCAGCATTCAAAAGGGGAAATAAGCCAACTTTGGTAAAAACAGGATTAAAAGCATATATGGAAGATGATGAAATGCTTTTATTATATAATAGAAGTTCTAATCCTGGAAAAAAAGGGTTAATATTAGCAAATAGTGTTGGTGTAGTTGATAAAGATTATTATGAAAATCAAGATAATGATGGGCATATAATGTTTGCTTTTTATAATATAAAAGATGAAGATATTGAAATAAAAAAAGGAGATGCAATAGGACAAGCAATATTTCAAAAATATTTGGTAACAGATGATGATTCAGCAGCTGGTGAAAGAATGGGTGGTTTTGGTTCAACAAACAAATAAATAATATATTAAAACTCTTGCAAAATGTTTTTGCAAGAGTTTTTCTGTATTTGTAATATAAATGAAAAAACTTTATTAAATTCGTTATAATTCTTTTGACTTTTTGAAATTTTTGTAGTATAATTGTAATGTAGTAATTGAGATTACTTGGAAGGAGTGACAAATAATGTTTAAAGTAGGAGATAAAATTGTATACCCAATGCATGGAGCTGGTGTAATTGAAAAAATTGAGGAAAGAGCAATATTAGATGAAAGACAATCTTATTATATAATTAAAATGCCAGGTGAAGTGAAAGTTATGGTGCCTACTGCAAAAGCAGAAGAAATAGGAGTACGTAATATAATAGATAAAGAAACAGCCGGAAAAGTAATAAGCGTTTTAGAACAAGATAGTACTGAAATGTCTTTAAAATGGAACAAAAGATACAGAGATAATGTTGAAAAGATGAAATCTGGAGATATATTCGAAGTAGCAGATATTGTTAGAAATTTAAGTTTTAAACAAAAAGATAAGGGTCTATCTACAACAGAGAAAAAAATGTTACTAAATGCTAAACAAATTCTTGTTAGTGAGTTAGTTCTTGTTGAAAGTAAAGAAAAAGAAGAAGTTGAAGAATTAGTTGAAAATAAAATTAAAATATCATATGAATTACATGGTTCTTCAATTGAAAATTTACAAAAGGCAGTTGGAATGCCAGAAGAGCCAGCTGATAATATTGTAAAGAAATTTATTTCAGCAAATTAAATTTAGATTAATTATAAATGGGTTATATATTAAATATATAACCCACTTTTAATGTGAATAAGTGATATAAAAAGTGAAAAATAAAATTAACATAAAATAAAGGATTTAAACACTCTATGTCGAATATTATAAAAGAAAGGTTAAAAGATGGTTCAATATACTGATGAATTAAAAGAGGAAATTAGGTCAGCAAATGATATAGTTGATGTAATTTCTCAATATGTAACTTTAAAAAGAAGTGGTAGGAATTTTTTTGGATTATGTCCATTTCATAGAGAAAAATCGCCTTCTTTTTCTGTTTCACCAGATAGGCAATACTTTCATTGTTTTGGCTGTCATAAAGGTGGAGATGTTTTTACGTTTATTAGTGAAATTGAAAGAATATCTTTTAAAGAATCTTTAGAGTTTTTAGCAGAAAGAGCTAGAATAGAATTGCCAGCTGCAGAGAATACAGAATTTAATAAAAATCAATATTTAAAAGACAGAATGTATAAAATTAATGCAGAAACAACAGTCTTTTACCACGAGAGGTTGTATAAACCATTAGCAAAAATAGCACAAGATTATGTCAAAACAAGAAAATTAGATAATAATACTTTAAAAGCGTTTAAAATAGGATATTCTGGAGAATATAATGAATTATATAAACATTTAAAATCTTCAGGTTTTAAAGATGAAGAAATATTATCAACAGGACTTGTAAATAAAAATGATAGAGGAGAATTCATTGATCGTTTTAGAAAAAGATTAATGTTCCCTATAATGGATGTTAGTGGTAGAGTTATAGCTTTTGGTGGTAGAAAATTAGAAAACAACGAGAAAATGGCAAAGTACATAAATTCTAATGAAAATTTAGTGTATTCAAAAAAAAGACATCTATTTGCTTTAAATTTAGCAAAACAATCTGATTCAAAAAAAATTATTTTAGTCGAAGGATATATGGATGCAATTTCTCTTTATCAGAGAGGATTTAACAATGTTGTTGCTTCACTAGGAACTGCGCTAACAGAAGAGCAAGGAAGATTACTTAGAAAGTATAGTGAGCAAGTAATTTTAAGTTATGATTCTGATGGTGCTGGGCAAGAAGCAATAATGAGAGGGCTTACAATTTTAGAGAATCAGGGATGTGATGCAAGAGTATTGCAAATGGATGGTGCTAAAGATCCAGACGAATATGTTATAAAATATGGAAGTGGAAGATTTGGCATGCTTGTTGATAATGCAATTTCATTAGTTGAATTTAGAATAAAAATGCTAAAAAATAAATATAACCTTGATAATGCAAATGATAAAATAAAATTTCTAAAAGAAATTACTAAAATTCTTTCAAATGTTGATAATAAAATAGAGAAAGAAATTTATATTGATAAAATATCAGAACAATATAATATTTCTAAAGAAGCAATTTATGCTGAGGTAAATAAAGTCTCTTATAATAATATTAATGAATCAATATTAACGACAAAGCCAATAAAAAGAGAAACTAAAGTAGTTGAATTAAGTCCTGCAGTCATAAAAAGAGAAAATATGATTATCTATTTATTAATCAATCATTTTCAAGAATCGTATGAATCAATTGTTACTAATATTACTTTAGAAGATTTTAAACTAGAAGAAAATAAAACAATATTTAGAAAAATATTAGAATCACCTGCAGAAGATAGTGAAAAAATATTACAAATGATTTCAAACATAGAAGATCAAGATATACAATCACATGTTAGTGAAATTTTAGTTACAGATTATGAAATAAATTCAGTAACTAAATGTATAGAAGATGTTGTAAATATTTATACTAAAGAGAGACTATCTGAAAGAAAATTAGAAATAATTAAATCTTTAGAAAATAGTTCATCATTTTCTGAAGATGAAATAGCTAAATTAGAAAAAGAACTAAATGAAGTTATAATTGAATTAGCTAAAAAGAAGTAGGAGGTATTAAAGTTAAATGAAAAAAGCAGAAAATGATAAAATAGAAGTTGAAGAAAATATAGCTGAAGAAAGTAAAACTACAAAAAAATCTTCTAAGAAAATAGAACAAGAAGAAGTTACTTCAAATAAAACTGCTACAAAAGGAAAAGATAATCCTGACGAACAAGAAAAATTAATGAAAATAGTAACTGTTGCTAAAGAAAAAGGAAAGATAACATATGGAGAGCTTGCAGCAGAACTTGGAGAAGCAAATTCAGAAGAAATAGATAAAGTTTTTGATGCATTTGAAAAAATGGGAGTAAATGTATTAAAAGATGATGATTTCTTAGAACCTGATATTGAAGATTTGAATGAAGTTGAAGATATAAAATTAGAAGAACTTGATATAACTAACATGGAAGGTGTTAGTGTTGATGATCCTGTTAGAATGTATTTGAGAGAAATTGGTAGAATACCATTACTTACTTTTGATGAGGAACTAGATTTAGCTCAAAAAGTATTAGAAGGCAATGAAGAAGCAAAACAAAAACTTGCAGAATCAAATTTAAGATTAGTTGTTAGTATTGCAAAGAAATATGTTGGAAGAGGAATGCTTTTCTTAGATTTAATTCAAGAAGGAAATATGGGATTAATTAAAGCAGTAGAAAAGTTTGATTATAAAAAAGGATATAAATTCAGTACTTATGCGACATGGTGGATAAGACAAGCTATTACTAGAGCTATTGCAGATCAAGCAAGAACAATAAGAATACCAGTTCATATGGTAGAAACAATAAATAAATTAATTCGTACATCAAGGCATTTATTACAAATGCTTGGTAGAGAGCCAACACCAGAAGAAATAGCACAAGAAATGGAAATTTCTGTTGAAAAAGTTATGGAAATTCAAAAAATAGCTCAAGATCCAGTATCTTTAGAAACTCCAATAGGAGAAGAAGATGACAGTCATTTAGGTGATTTTATTCCAGATGATGAAAGTCCAGCTCCACATGATTCAGCAGCATATACATTATTAAAAGAACAATTAGAAGAAGTTATGAGTACTTTAACACCAAGAGAAGCAAAGGTTTTGAAACTTAGATTTGGACTAGAAGATGGAAAAGCTAGAACACTTGAAGAAGTAGGAAAAGAATTTCAAGTAACACGTGAAAGAATTAGACAAATTGAAGCAAAAGCACTTAGAAAGCTAAGACATCCAAGTAGAAGTAAAAGATTAAAAGATTATATGAGTTAGTTTTATAAACAAAAAATATTAAAAAAATTATGTAAATTTGCAAAAAGTCCTTGATTTATAGGACTTTTTCTGCTATAATAGTAATAGAGATTTTAAAAAAGAGAGGTGTAACTAAGTAAAACTTAGAAAAAAGTTATGGGATTTATAGATGTTATTAAAGGAATTGGAAGTAGTTTATCAAAGGTATTAGGGGATGATGCACGTTTTCGTGTAGAGTCTTCTGATGAAGGTGTTCTAGTAACTGAATTAGTTAAATCAGGCGTTAGTAAAAGTGATGCTACTGAAGTAATAAAACAATATAGAGATATGGTAAAAAGAGAAAAAAAGTATTCTAATCTAGAAGAATCTGCTATAAATCTAGACTCAGATGATGTTGGATATAAAACAATAGATTCTACAACACCTGAAACTGAAAAAAGCACTTCTTTTAGAGATGATAGTACAATGAAAATGGTTAGAAATACAGAAGTGAAAAATGTTTCTGCAAAGGAGTTACCCAATCAAGAAAGAAAACCAGGTGGAATTGAAAGAGATTCAAGATCAAAATAAATAATAAATTTTTAGAGATGATATTTCTATCATCTCTTTTTGTTTGTATAAAAATAACTAAAAATTAATGAGACATGCATTTTTTTGTTGACAAAGCAGGAAAATTGTGTTAAAATCTATTACTGTAAACTGCTTAACTAGGGTTCTAAAATACTATATTAAGATAGTTACCCAAGTTGGAAGTTAGCGAGTATACAAAAAAGGGAGGTGCATTTTTAATGTACGCAATAATTGAAGCATGTGGTAGACAATACAAAGTACAAGAAGGTGAAACTGTATATTTTGAAAAATTAGATACAGAAGAAGGAAAAAAAGTTTCTTTTGATAAAGTTGTTTTAGTATCTAATGATGGAAAAGTACAAGTTGGAAATCCTTATGTTGCTGGTGCTAAAGTTGAAGGAAAAGTTGTTTCTAATGGTAGAGGAAAGAAAATTTTAGTTTTCAAATACAAAGCTAAAAAGAATGAAAGAAAAACTAGAGGACATAGACAAGACTACACTAAAGTAGAAATTTCTTCAATAAAAGTAAAAGCTGAAAAAAAAGAAAAAGTAGCTGAATAATAGCTATATAGAATTATATCGAGATTAATTATGAATAGATATAAATAAAATATAAAGCGAAAGGAGTGAATCTTTCATGGCACACAAAAAAGGTCAAGGTAGTGTTAAAAACGGAAGAGATAGTGAGTCAAAGAGACTTGGTGTCAAAAAATCTGATGGACAAATAGTTAAAGCTGGAAACATCATAATTAGACAAAGAGGAACAAATGTACATCCAGGAACTAATGTAGGAATCGGTAGCGATGACACTTTATTTGCTTTAATTGATGGAACAGTTAAATTTGAAAGAAAAGGTAAAGATAAAAAACAAGTTAGTGTTTATCCTGCAGAGTAAATAAAATAATAGAAGGCGAGGCTTTTATAGTCTCGTTTTTTTATTTAGTAGGAAGTGCAGAGCACTTTACTACTAAATAAAAGTTTCGATAATTTCTGTTCACGATTTTGTACAACAAAATCGTGAACAATTAAGTAAAGTTTTGTATTTTGTAATTATCATATCATCCACTTTTGTTCTTCCTAAAAATATAAACTTTTTACAATTAAATATATTGAAAAAAAATATATTATATGTTTTAATTGTTATATGTAAAATAAGATTATTTTACAGTACATTTTTACAAAGGAGAGAAGTATATGGGAGGTAAATTATCACCTATAATTATAATTGTTTTATTAGTTTTAGTAATAGTAATAGCAATTGTTGTTTATGGAGTAGTCACAGGAACTGGGGGATTCACAAACAATTCTAATACTAATACTCAACAATCAGAAAATATAGTTGCAACGCCAGTTTTAAGTTTAAAGAAAAAAGATATTGATGAAGATTTAGAAGAAAATAAATTAAGCTCTGTAACAATAACTGTTACAGCAACAACAGAAGATAAAGATGGTATTGCTGAAATAACACTTCCAGATAAAACAACAGTAAAAGGAGATACAGCTACATTTGAAGCAACAGAAAATAAAAAGTATTCATTTTCAGCTAAAGGTGTAAATGGAGAAGTAGGAACTGGAACAATAGAAGTTACTGAAATTGCAGAAATTTCAGCTTCAAATCCATATGTTCCAACAGGATTTTCAGTTATAAATGAAGATGTAGATAAAGGTTTTGTTATTCAAGATGAAAATGGAAATCAATATGTATGGGTTCCAGTTGAATCAGGAAAGCTAACACGTGATATGATTCTAAATGGAAAATATGAAGAATCAAGTACATCAGCAACATCATTAGTAAATAGTGTTGCTAAATATTATGGTTTTTATATAGCAAGATTTGAAACTTCAGAGTATGATATTGATGGAGAATCAGTTGCAGCAAGTATGGCTGGAAAAATTCCATGGACAAACATAACATATTTAGATGCTGTGAATTATGCAAATGATTCTGCAACAAAATTTGAATATGAAGATGGTTGTTCTACTGCATTGATGAATAGTTATGCTTGGGATACTGTTTTAAAATGGATAGATATAAATTATGAAAATTATTCACAAAATACTAATTATGGAAATTATGAGTATACAGTATATCCAACAGGAACTACTGAATCAGATACAGTTAATAATATTTGCGACTTAGCTGGAAATGTTAGAGAATGGACAACTGAAATATATAAAGATTCAGCTAATGATAAAAGTGATAATATTAAGCAGAGAGTTATTCGTGGAGGAAGTGCTAATTTAAGTAGAACACCTTCAAGCCATATAGGTTATGCTGAAAATACATCAGATACTTATTGGGGATTCAGAATGATTTTATATAAACAATAAAAGAGGTAATAAAATGGGAGTTACAGAATTAAATCACCCTTTAGTTTCTCATAAATTAACAATTTTGAGAAATAAAGAAACAGGTACAAAAGAATTTAGAGAAATAATAGGAGAAATTTCTTCAATACTATGTTATGAAGCAATGAAAGATGCACAACTTGAAGATATTAAAGTTGAAACTCCAATTTGTACTATGACAGGAAAAAAATTAAATGAAGATAAATATGCATTTGTTCCAATTTTAAGAGCTGGAACAGGAATGCTTGATGGATTAATTCATACTATGCCAAATGCGAAAATTGGCCATATAGGAATGTATAGAAATGAAGAAACTTTAAAACCTGTAAAATATTATTATAAAACACCAAGTGATATAGAAAATAGGGAAGTAATAATATTAGATCCAATGCTTGCTACTGGAGGTTCAGGAATTGATGCTATAACAATGTTAAAAGAAAGTGGAGCTAAAAAAATCAAATTCTTATGTATTATAGCAGCACCAGAAGGAATTGAAAAAATGCAAAAAATTCATCCGGATGTAGAAATTTATTGTGCGACAATAGATGAAAAATTAAATGAAAATGGATATATTGTTCCAGGTCTTGGAGATGCTGGAGATAGAATTTTCGGAACAAAATAAAATTAGGCAACCTTTTGGTTGTCTTTTTATTTTCTATAATATCGAATAACTTGAATTTATGTAAACAGTATGATATAATAATATTGCCTAAATCGTAAATACTCCATATTGTCATCTTTAGTTATAACATCAGACAATTTGAAGAATACAATTTAGAGTAAATAATTTTGATGGAGGAAACATCATGGAAAAAAGATTACGGAGTTTTGGAGTTGCATTTTTGGCAGTAGTCATGCTACTTGTACTGTTTGGGAATACAGTAGCATATGCGGATGAAAGTGCAGAAGGGTACACAGTTGTTACAGACAATGCAGGCTTGCTGAATGAAGAACAAATTGAGGAAATTAATGAAGTCTCTAAGCAGTTTGAATTGTTGAAACCAGCACTATATGTAGAATATTGTGATGAGAGAACTTGTAGCCAAACATATACCAATGAGCTTTCTAAAAAGTTGTATAATGAAATTTTCGGAGATAATAAGCATGGAATTATCATTGTATTTTCTTTTTATAAAGAAGCTAATGGATATTATTCTGTTACTTATGGTGACAAGTTACAAATTAATGAATCCAAAGTATCAAGGTTGATTGAAGGAACATATCATGATTATCCAACTGATAGTACTTGGATTACAGGAAGTTTTAAATTGTGTACTGATTATTTTTCCAGCGTTGAATACAATATTGTTCATGCGGACGAAATAGCAGAACAAAAAGCACAGCAGGAGGCAGAAAATAAGGCAAACTTTATTAAATTTATGAAAATCCTTGCAATAGTTATTGGAGTGATTGTAATAATATGCCTTGCTTATAATCTTCATAAAAATGAAAAGAAATATGAGGAAAATCTCAATGAAAAAAATAAAAGAATAAAGAAATTAGAAGATGACAAATATTCTTTGATAGTGAAGTTAGAATCTGCTGAAAATAAAGCAAACAGTTTGGAAAAGTGGAAAGAAGATGCTAGGAGTATTGATAAAAATATTCAGGAAAAGATAGAAGACTTTAGAGCCAAAAAGGTTGCAAAAGATTTTGATTGTAGATATTCTAAATATACACGGAAAAAAATTGAGGCAGAAGATTATAAGGTTTTAGAAAGATTAACGCATGAATATGAAAGGTTATCATCAGCCGAAAAGAACTATGTAACTGTTGATATGAAAGAAATTTCAGAGAGAACGGTAGAATCTGCAAAACTTTATGCTAAAGAAGCAGAAAAGAAAATTGAGGAAATCTGCAACTCTTCTGAAGGTAACCGGCATTATAGATCTCAATTGGCAGATACAGTAAGCTACTATAATCACGTGCCTTCTTTCGTACGAGTTATGATTGCTTCAAGCTTAATAAGACGCCTTAATGCAATGAATGATGAAGCAAATAATGATTATAGAAGATATAAAAGAGAGCAAGAAATATCAAATTCTTCAAATAATTATAGCTCTAGTTCTAGCTCCTTTAGCGGAAGCTTTGGAGGTGGCGGAACATTCGGTGGCGGCTTTGGTGGCGGACATTAATTAAATGAAACTCGTAGTCAAGACCTCTTGGAGTTTATCCAAGAGGTTTTTTCTATTTCAAAGTTAGAGTGATTTTTAATGAATATATTGAAAAAAAAAAGCAAATAATGTATAATATATCCACATTTTGAGATAAAAGAGGGGATAACATATGGTTAATAAATATAGAACTCACAGTTGTGGAGAATTAAGAATTACAGATGTTAATAATGAAGTAAGATTAGCAGGATTTGTGCAAACAATAAGAAATCTGGGAAAAATGGTTTTTATTGATTTAAGAGATGAAAAAGGAATTACTCAAATAGTAATATCTGAAGAAACAGCCTGTGAAATGAAGGATATAGCAAAGGAATGTACTTTAACAGTACTAGGAACAGTTGTGGAAAGAACAAGTAAGAATGATAAAATTCTTACAGGAGATATAGAAATTGTTGCTAAAGAAATTACTGTTTTAGGAAAATGCAGAAATGCATTACCTTTTGAAATCAATGTTGAAGGGCAAAATGTTAGAGAAGATTTAAGATTAGAATATAGATTTTTGGATTTAAGAAATGAAACTATTCATAAAAATATACTTTTGCGTTCTAAAATTTTAAAAGATTTCAGAACTGCAATGGATGAACTAGAATTTACAGAAATTCAAACTCCAATTCTTGCAAATTCTTCACCAGAAGGTGCAAGAGACTTCTTAGTTCCAAGTAGATTACATCCAGGTGAATTTTATGCACTTCCACAAGCACCACAACAATTTAAACAATTGTTAATGGTTTCTGGATTTAACAAATATTATCAAATTGCACCATGTTTTAGAGATGAAGATCCTAGAGCAGATCGTTCACCAGGAGAATTTTATCAATTAGACTTTGAAACAAGTTTTACAACTCAAGAAGATGTATTTAATATCATTGAAACTGTATTACCAAAAGTTTTTAAAGAAAATACAAATTGGAAAGTTGATGAAGGACCATTTATAAGAATTCCATATAAAGAAGCTATGGAAAAATATGGTTCAGATAAACCAGATTTAAGAAATCCTTTAATAATTTCTGATTTAACAGATATATTTGAAGGTACAGAATTTAATGCATTTAAAAATAAGACAGTAAAAGCTATTTGTACAGAAAATATGGAAGATAAACCAAGAAAATTCTTTGATAATATGTCTGCTTATGCAGTTGATGAACTTGAAGCTAAAGGTCTAGCTTGGGTAAAAGTAGATAGTGAGTATAACTTAAATGGTGGAATTAGTAAATTTATAGATGATGATAGAAAAGCAAAATTATTTGAAAGAATGAATATTAAACCAGGAAGTGCAATATACTTTGTAGCAGATGAATATGATAAAGCAGTAAAAATTGCAGGCGCTATTAGAATTAAATTAGGAAACGAATTAGATTTATTAGAGAAAGATGTATATAAATTCTGTTTTATAGTAGATTTTCCTATGTATGAATTATCAGATGAAGGAACAATTGATTTCAATCATAATCCATTTTCAATGCCACAAGGTGGCTTAGAAGCATTAGAAACAAAAAATCCACTAGATATATATGCATATCAATATGATGCTGTATGTAATGGATATGAAATTTTATCTGGTGCTGTAAGAAATCATGATCAAGATATTATGATTAAAGCTTTTGAAATTGCAGGATATACAGTAGAAGATGTAAAAGGAAAATTTGGTGCATTATTTAATGCATTTAGTTATGGAACACCACCACATGCAGGAGCAGCTGCAGGAATTGATAGAATAGTTATGCTTCTTGCAAAAGAAGATAATATAAGAGAAGTTATTGCTTTTCCAAAGAATAAAAAAGCAAGAGATTTATTAATGAATGCACCATCTAAAGTTTTTGATAAACAATTAGAAGAGGTACATATAAAATTAGATTTAGAAAATATTGATAAATAAGGGAATGTATTTTATGAAATTTATTGAAAAGATATTTGTAACTTTTAGTTTTATAACTATTATATTAATTGGAACAGTATTTGCAGAATCAGGGACAGTAAATGTTAGTGCTACTAGGTTAAGGAAAGAAAATAATACAGATTCAGATATCATAACAAATATATATGAAGATGATAAAGTAGAAATATTAGGTGAAGCAGGAGACTGGTATAAAGTTAAATATGATGGAAACACTGGATATGTAAAAAAACAATATATCACAGTATCAAAAACAAATACAAATTCTAATGCAACTAGTAATACTAATATATCATCTAATAATGTAATATCTAACTCAACTACTAATAATACAGTAGAGAATACTTCTTCTAATAATGAGACACCTGTTTCACAGCCAGTAGATTCTTCAAGTGTTACAACAAATTCAGCAGGAGTTTTAAGAAGTCTTCCAAGTATGATTTCTACACAAATAGCTCAAATCGAACAATCAAAACAATTAACAAAAATTACTGAAATGGGAAATTGGGCACAAGTTACAGATGGGAATATAACAGGGTGGATTTCAAAATCCAAGATAATAAATTCAATAGTAGAGCCAATTGATAGTTCTGATTTTTCAAATGATAATACTGTAAATGAGAATATTGTAGAAAATACTACTACAATAAATAATACTAATACAGCAAACAATAATACAGAAAATACAAATACAATTTCTAATGAAACTACTGTTGATAAAACTGGAATCATAAATGTAGAAACAGCAAAAGTTAGAGAGTCTGCCAATAGTAGTGCTACAATTGTAGAATTTTTGGATTACAATGATAAAGTAACAATTATTGCAGAAGATGGTGAATGGTATAAAATCACAAGCCCAAAAGCTTCTGGTTATGTAAATAAAAGATTAATTACACTTGCAGAAGATGGACAAAAATTAACTTCAAGAGGTCTAGAAGAAAGTAGATCTGGTGAAGATGATACTATTGTTAGTAAAGAGCAAAATGATGTTTTAACAAATACTTTGGCTAATAGTAATAGTGGAAATCAAGTAGCTGAATATGCAAAACAATATTTAGGATATTCATATGTAGTTGGAGGAAAAACACCAACTTCAGGTTTTGATTGTTCAGGTTTTACAAGATATGTATATTTAAACTTTGGATATAGTTTAGGAAGTACTGCTGCTAGTCAAACAGATATTGGAATAGAAGTTACAAGGGAGAATATGCAAGTTGGAGATTTAATATTATTTTATAATGAAGGAAAAACTTCAATAGGACATACAGGAATTTATTTAGGAAATGGTGAATTTATACATTCTGCCAATCCACAAAGAGGAGTTGTGACAGATAATTTAACTACAAATTCTTATTATAATGAAAGATTTGTATCAGCAAGAAGAATTGTACAATAAATGCTTGGGGGCTAACTATATTTGGAGGTTAGCGAAATGAAATTAAAAGCATTAATTATATTGATAATTATGGGGCTATGTTATGACATAGCTCTAATTTTATCTTTTGAGAAAATATATCCTGAAGAAACTGAAATTAGTTTTATTGGAGAAATATTAGAAAAGAAAAAAGAAGATTGTTATATTGTAAAAGTTTTAGAAAATGAAAAAATTTCTATAAGTAAAAACACAAAATTAATAGTATATTTAAAAGAAGAATATTTTGCAGGAGATATATTGAAAATAGAAGGAAATTTTGAAAAAGGAGAAGTAGATAGAAACTATAAAGGATTTAATTATAGAAGATATTTAAAACAAAATAAAATATATGGAATTGTATTTTCAAAAAGTGAAAGGATTATTAATAAAAGAAA
>CAORJJ010000032.1:0-8498 GCA_948517135.1 uncultured Clostridia bacterium
ATTTATACAGCCTTATATAAAAAATTTAATTTCTTAGAAGAATTTGATATTATGAAAAATATGAATTTTGGAAATACGGATAAAAAAGTTAAGTGTTTTGGAATAGATAAAGAAAGTGATGAAACATTATATAAAAATCTTGAAGTTACTTATTATGAATGGAATGAAGATACTTGGGAATATATTATAAGATTAAAAACTAAAGAGAATGAAGAAATTATCCTAGCTAAACTTAGAGAAGAAAATGACTTTAATGAAACGTATAATAATATTATAGAACTTGAAAGTACATATGAAGACTCAAATGAATTTAGAAAAGATGATATTTTAATAATTCCATATATAAAATTAAATTGTTTGATAAATTATGAAGAGTTATGTGGAAAAGAAATAAAAGAAAGTGATGGGTTATTTATTGTAAATGCAATTCAAAGTATAGAATTTTCTATGAATCCTAAAGGCGGAGAACTATTTTCTCAAGCATCTATGCAAACAGATTCACTATCAGCTCCACCAATGAAAGCTCGTAAATTGAATTTTTGTGAACCATGTTATCTTTTTATAAAAGAAAAAGATAAAGAAAAACCTTACTTTGCAGTGAAAGTAGATACAAAATTTGTTGAAACTATCAATTAGATTAATATGATGTAATATATTAATAAATATTTTAAAAGGAGGGATAGTAATGATTAAAAAGATCAAAATTACTATTTTACTGTTGATTTTTACAATAATAATTTTTATTTCTAATTATTCGTTAGCAGTGAATTTTGCAACTACAGTTGGAACAGAAAATTATGCAGCTTTTGGCACTGAAGCTATTACAACTACCAATCTTACATACACTGCAGCTCAATATTATGAAGACATGGGATATTATGGAACTAAAAAGCTGGTAGATCCAAGTTATTTATTATTAGTATCTAATTTGGTTGGAAAAGTTCAATTATTTTGTACACATGGTAGCGTAGATTCTATAAGTTATAAAAGTTATACTGGAATTACAACGTTAGAAACTCATATGGAAGGGTCTTACGAAATGATTGGAGTTCCAGATGTTGCAAGAAGTATGTGGAAAAATAATACTGCATTAGTAACATATATAGCTTGTAATACAGCTGGTGAAAATGGTGAATATTCATATGATTCTTTGGCATGCAAAACAGTCTCAGATGGGGGAGTTAGACTTTCATTGGGATTTACAACAGAAGTTCCATATGGAGTCTCAGAAAAATGGTCTGAGAGATATCATTCAAAATTGAAACAAGGTGCAGGAGTTTGGGATTCAATGGATTATGCTAATTCTGATCCATATTTTGCAATATGGGCGGTTATGGATAAAAGAGATATAAGAAAGTGTTGTCTATTTAAAGATGAATTTACGGATGAAAATTTAGTAATAAATAAATATATTAATAGTGAATTAAATTCAATATCTGATACATATAGTATAGATTTGAGAAAAGATGAAAATATTTTAAAATCAAAAATTGCTATTAAAGAAAATGCAGATGATGCAATTGCTGAGTATTTAAGTAAATATGATAGCAACTTTAATATAAAAGATTATGAAATTGGGAGAAGTTCTTGTTGCACTGTAAGTATAGATAAAAATAAAGAAGAAAAACAAATAGACTATATATATTTAGGGTTTAAATTGGGAGATTTTTACACAAATAAAGGATATGTAGCGAAGGTTGAAAATGGAAATGTTATTGCTATTTATGATAATATGAAGGATTCTATAAAGAATAATGATATATTATTAGATAGAGAAAAGTTTTATGTTAGTAATAATTCAATTAATTTAATGAAAATGAAAGAAAATATTTTATCTCAAAGTAAACTAGAAAATGTTTCTATTGAAGAAGATGTGAAATATTATTATGATATTGAAAATGATAAGAAGTATGTAATTATTCCAGTTAGAAGTGAAGTTGATGATGGTAATGGTGGGAAAGATTTATTAGTAGATACAGTTACATATGAAATTTAATTAATTAAAAAGAACTAGAAAATATTTTCTAGTTCTTTTTATAATATTTTCCTTGCCATAAATCGTTTTCTTCTAAAAATTTATTTATTCCATTAAGAATCCATTTTTTATGAGAATTCCAACTAGGTGCTAAAAGTAAATCTTTTGGTGCATCCCCTGAAATTTTGTGAATTACAATGTTAGGATTAATATGAGTTAAAATATATGAGGCAGTACTTATATAAGATTCTAGTGTAATTGGAGTGTAAACATTGTTTTTATACATTTCAGCTAAAATTGTATTTTCTAGAATATAAGTAGAATGAATTTTTAATCCTTGAATATTATGATTATTTATGAAATTTATAGTATTTTTTATATCCTCAAAATTTTCGTTAGGAAGTCCTATCATTATATGAGCTACAATTTCAATATTATATTTATTTAAAAGTTTTACAGCATCTGTGAAACTTTTACTCAAGTAGCCTCTGTTAATTAATATTCCAGTATCATCATTAGAAGTTTGAAGACCCAGTTCAACCCAGACATCAACTCTTTCTTTGTAAGAAGCAATCAATTTGCAGATTTCTTCATTAATACAATCAGGACGAGTAGCAATAGCTAAAGCAACAATTCTATTATCAATTAAGGCAGAATCATATTTTTCTTTCAAATTTTTTAAAGAATCATATGTATTTGTAAAATTTTGAAAATATGCAATAAACTTATTTGCGCGCTCTGCTTTGTAACTTTCAAAATAATTTTTAATTTGCAAACTAATATCTGTTTTTTTTATATGTTCTCCTGAACCTTTTTCACTACAAAAAATGCATCCATGTGTAGATATTTTTCCATCTCTATTTGGACAAGTGAAACCACCATCAATACATATTTTTAAAGTTCTTTCACCAAATTTATTTTTCAAATATTTATTTAAACGATTATATCTATCTTTTTCCATGAAATTATTATAACAGAATAGATATAAAAACAAAAGTCTTTGAAAAAATAATACTTCATGTTATAATATCATGGAAATAGAGAGGTTTAAGAAAATGAATTACAGAATAACAAATGGTTCAGTATCATATGGAGCTGAAACAATTTTAGAAGAAATAAATTTTAATGTAAAAGGAAAAGAAAAAGTAGCAATAGTGGGTAGAAACGGATGTGGAAAATCTACTCTATTAAAAGCACTTATAGATAATGAACTACTTTCAGAAGGCGTTGGAATAGATAAATTTAGTGTATATAAAGAAAGTGTTAAAGAAATTGGATATTTAAAGCAAATAGATTTTGAAGATGATAATATAACAATGCTAGATGAAATTTTAAAAGTTTATCAAGAAATAATTGATTTAGAGAGAAAGATAGAAAACTTAGTTATAAAAATGCAAACAGATTCTTCAGAAGAAACTGCAAAAGAATACTCTAAGCTTCACGATAGATATGAATTTTTAGATGGTTATACATACAAAAAAGAATATGAAACTGCAATTAATAAATTTGGATTTTCAAATGAAGATAAATATAAAAAAATAAGTGAATTTTCAGGTGGACAGAGAACTAAAATTGCATTTATAAAGTTACTTTTAAGCAAACCAGATTTATTACTTTTAGATGAACCAACAAATCATTTAGATATAACTACAATAGAATGGCTTGAAAGTTATCTTAAAAATTATTCTAAGGCAGTAGTAATAGTTTCACATGATAGAATGTTTTTAAATAAAATTGTAGATAAAATATATGAAATTGAATATGGAACAATTACAGAATATTCAGGAGATTATGAATTTTTTGAAAAACAAAAAAGAATAAATTATGAAAGGCAATTAAAAGATTTTGAATTTCAACAAAAAGAAATAAAAAGATTAAATGATATAGCAGATAGATTTAGGTATAAGCCATCAAAAGCAAAAATGGCATTATCAAAATTAAAGCAAATTGAAAGAATGGTTAAAGTTGAAGAACCTAATAAATATGATTTAAAGACTTTTAAAACAAATTTCGAAATAAAACAGGAAAGTGGGAATAATGTTTTAACAGTTGAAAATTTGGAAATAGGATATAATAATCCTTTATCTAAATGTTCATTTAATTTATATAAAGGACAAAGGCTTGGAATAATAGGTAGTAATGGAACAGGTAAATCTACTTTGTTAAAAACATTAGTGGGAAATATTAAACCAATAAGTGGAACATATACATTTGGACATAATGTACAAATTGGGTATTTTGATCAGCAAATGCTTGGAATTAATAATGATAAAACGGTATTTGATGATTTTTATGAAGAATTTCCAGAACTTACAGTAACAGAGGTAAGAAATTCATTAGGTGCATTTATGTTTTCAGGTGAAGAGGTATTTAAAGAAGTAAAAATGCTTTCAGGTGGTGAAAAAGTAAGATTATCACTTAGCAAAATTTTGAAAAAGGGTTCAAATCTTTTAATACTTGATGAGCCAACAAATCATATGGATATTGTAGGAAAAGAAAGCTTAGAAAATATGCTTAAAAACTATAAAGGAACATTGATATTTGTTTCACATGATAGATTTTTTGTCAAAAAGATTGCTGATTCAATTTTAAGTTTTGAAAATGGGAAAGTTACATATTATCCATATGGATATGATTATTATTTAGAAAAAAGGGAAGATGAAGTTTCATTACAAGTAAAAGAAATTAAAACAGAAAAAAATCAAAAGAAAACATATATAAATCCATTAAAAGAAAAAGAAAAAATTGAAAGAAAAATTAAGAAACTAGAAGAAGTAATTTCTAAAAAAGAAGAGGAAATTTCAAATTTGCAAAATGAACTTACAAAAGAAGAAATTTACTCAGACTATGTAAAAGTTGGAGAAATTCAAGATAAAATTTCTGTTTTAAACAAAGAAATTGAAGATAACATGATTTCTTGGGAAGAACTTCAAGAACAATATAGTGAAATTTAGGGACGCTCCTTAAATTTCACTTTTTTGTTATAAAAATTTAATACATTTGAAATAGAAATAAAAATGCTGTATTGCTATAATAATATTGAGATAATATATATTGTACGGGGGAAAAATGGAAGAAATTGATTTTGAATTAAGAGATTATCAACAAGATGCATCACAAAATATTGACAAAATTTTTGAAACAAGAAAATATGCAGGAGCTACTATGCCAACAGGTGCAGGAAAGTCTTTTCTTGCAATTCAACAAATATTACAAGGTGGTGGAAATAAGTATAAAGATACTTCAATAGATGGAGTAATAAATCCAAATGAAATGTTTTATATTGCTCCGACAAATGAAATATTGGTACAAATAAAAAGGCATATTGCAAGGTATGTATTAAAGCTAGATGTTAATAATATGGAATACCAAGACTTACAAAAAGCAGTAACAAAAGCATTTCCAAGATTATCCTTCATGTGTTATCAAACTTTAGTGTCTGATTTAAAAAATGAAAAAATAGGAGATATGGAACCATCTTTAGTAATATTAGATGAAGCACATAGATCTGGTGCTAAAACTTGGGAGCCAGCAGTAGAAAGATTTCTTTTTAATACATCTAAGAACGATGAATTAAAAGTATTAGCAATTTCAGCAACTCCTGAAAGAGATGCTGATGGAAGAAATATGTTAGACGAATGGGCTTCAAAATTTGGCTACTCTGAAGAAGAAATTAGAAATAATGCTCACTTAGGAGTTGATATGACTTTAACTCAAGCTGTAAATAAAGGCATTGTTCTTGAACCTGATGTTATTCATTTTGATGCAGTTCTTGGAAAGAGTGATGAATATAAACATTTGGTTGAGATGTATCAAAAAGCTTCTAATGGTACAAAATTACAAAGTGATTTAAGAAAAAGTTTAGATACAATTAATAATGATATTTTAAAAATACCTGATTTTGATAAATTAACGGAACAAGAACAAGAAGAGAAAATTAATGAGCAAATGTTAGTTACTTTTGCAGAGGCAGTAAAAGAAGGAAAATTAAATCCGAATGGAAAATATATACAATTTATTCCTCATAGAAATCAAGATATAGATATTTTTGAATTTATGAAAAAAAAGGAATCTATCGTAAGAAATTTATTAGGAGATGATTTTGATAGTACTTTTTCGTATTTAACAAGTCAGCAAAATGATTTAACTAATTCTATTAACTTAACAGAATTTTCAAATTCAGCTACAAATCCTGAAGTAGAAAACCCAAAAGTAAAAGTTATTTTGGCTTCAGATAAATTAAATGAAGGTGTACATGCTGATGGAATTTCTGGATCATTTATGGGAAGAAATATATCAGAAGGAAATAAAAATAATAAAAGAGCACAAGCAATTATGTTTTTGCAACAAGTAGGTAGATGTATTCATGGAGTTAGCAAAGATGGAAATGATATAAGACCAGTTATATTTGATATTCAAGGGAATTTTTATAAGCAAAATAGAAATAATCCAAATCGTGAGGAGTTTTCTGAAATAGATTTATTTAAGTTAACTTCTACTCAAAAAGAGTTTTTAAAAATATATAATAAGTCATTATTAAAGTTGCCAGAAAAAACAATGATAACAGACAAAGTTCCTAGAATGTTTTATATAATGGATGTTTTAGTTAAATATGGATTTAAACCAAATAATGAGACAATTACAGAGAAAACATCACTTGAATCTTTATTAAAGGAAGAGCCACTTGTACATCATGAAAAAGAAATTATTGAACAATTAGAAGATGAAGGATTATATACTCCTAAGAAAAAATATAATATAGGTAAAATTTTTTATGAATCAAAAAAATCTTTTTGGAACGGAATAAAATTTTTTGGAAATTATGATTTTAGCGATTTGAAAGAATATGGAATTATTGATACAGAGACAAATGAAGGAATAAAAGAATTACAACAATATGAGAAAAAGCATTATATAGATGCAGAAACTGGATTTATTCAACTTGGAGTAACAAGTGAGTTTGTTGGAATTAATATATATACAGGAAATGAAATTGGACTAGATGGAAGAGATGCTAATGGTGATTTTCCAGGTCGATTTGATGATGATGGATATGATATAGATGGCTATAATAAAAATGGCTTTAATAAAGAAGGAAAGCATAGAATAACTGGAACTATTCATGATGAAAAAGGTTTTATGGAGAATGGAATTAATATCTTAACAGGAAAAAATGTTGATATGTTAGGCTATAATATAAAAAACATTAAACCTGAGTATGAACAAAATGAAAATGGAGAAAATATATTAGTTGGCGGATGGGATACAAAAGGCTTGTGGCATCTAGTAAATGAAAAAGGTGAATTTACAGGACCAGTTGATAAATATAGAGAAGTGGAAAATAAAGCAGGAAAGATTATAAAAATAGATGTACATGGTTTTTATTCTAATAAAAAAAAGAATTACTTAAATAATGATGCTGAAGTTGATAAAAATGGATTTTATAAGACAGGGGAGTGTATGTATCCTGATTTAGATGATCCAAAAAGAGATAGATATGGATATGATATAGATGGATTTGATAGATTTGGATTTAATAGATTTGGAATACATAGAGATACACATATAGATAGATTTCCAAGTGATATAGAAACTAATAAATCGAAAAGATTTAGAGCTTCATATTCTGATTTGGCTAAAAGTGTTACTATAAGATTAGAAGAAATGTCAGCAGATAGGAAAAAGCAAATTTTGAATTTAGGACGAGATGGTAAATTTCATTATATAACAAAAGACGAAAAAGAAGTTCTTAGAAATTATAGTACATCTAATTTTAATAAAGATGGAGTGAATTGTATAACAGAAGAAATAACTGATATCTATGGATTTACTATACTTGATTTTAATCCAGGTACAATAAAAAATAAATTTGGTTTTACTCCAAAAGAAATACCAAAGGTAGTTGCACAAAAAAAACCAAGAGAATTATATAAAAAACAGAGAGATGGAGTTGAGCGAAATATTTTAGGAACAGATAAATTTGGAAGAACTATGAAAAGGGAAAAACATCCATCATTGGAAATTACAGCTAAATATATTAATGACTATATGAAAGAAGGTAAACCTTTAGAAAAAGTAATAGAAGAAATTGCTATTTCAAATAAAATGCTTGTAGATGATGCAAAAACTTATTTAAAAACTTGTATAAATCAAGCTGTTACATTGTATAGAATATGTCCAGAACTTTCCAAAGAATGTAGAGATACAGTACAAGTATTTCATAGTTGTGATAGTGAAAAAGTAGAAGAATTTATGAGGAAATGTCCTTCTCTAAAAAATTACTTAAAAGCTGATGTAAAAAAATATATGGAAGAATTTGAAAATATAAAAAAACAGCAACAAGAAATCAAAGGACTTACTGATGAGAAAAGAAGACAAGAAAGCATGGAAAGACAAGGAAGAGCAGTAAAAAGTAAAATGAAGAATATAACTGATATACCAGGGTTTGACGAGAAATAATATAAAAATATGGAGAATATTTATTATGAATGATAAGAATAATCAATATTTAGTTGTTTTTACA
>CAORJJ010000032.1:8508-14232 GCA_948517135.1 uncultured Clostridia bacterium
TAAAAAAAAATTTTAAAAAAAGATAATATCGAAATAACTGAATCTATATCTCAAAAAAGAATTCTTACAGAAGAAGAGAAATATGAAAAGAACAAGTGCGAATTATATGAAAATTATTTATCACAACAATTTGAAAATCAAGAAGTAATTGATGATATTGATCTTTATGAAGAGGAAGAAGAAAACATTCAATGTAAAAACAGAGAAGAATTTTTTGAATTATATGAAAATATAAAAAATAAAGAGAAATCAATTGAAAAAGTATCTACAATTGATTTAATAAAAATGGAAGAAATTATAAAAGAAGAAATTCTATTATATAAGAATGCGAAATAACAAAAAGTGCTAGCAATATGCTAGCACTTTTTATGTGTCATCTTTGTGAAAAATATTGATTTTTATAATATTTTGTTATATATTATGTGCGTATGAATGCAAAATAAGAAAGGAAATAAAATAAAATGGGAAAAACTTATATTTTTGGACATAAAAATCCAGATACAGATTCAATTACATCAAGTTTAGTAATGGCAGATTTTGAAAAGAAAAATGGAAATGCAGATGTAGTTGCTTGCAGATTAGGAAATGTAAATAAAGAAACAGAATATGTTTTAAATTATTTAGGAATTGAGGCTCCAATATTAATTGAAAATGTAGAAGATGGAGCAAATGTTATTTTAGTAGATCATAATAGTCCAAAAGAATCAATAGATAATTTGGAAAATGTAAATATTTTAAAAGTTGTAGATCATCATCCAGTTAAATTAGAAACATCATATCCACTATTTTATAGAGCAGAAGCAGTTGGATGTACAGAAACAATTATGTACAAACTATATAAAGAAAATGGATTTGAAATTGATAAAAATATTGCAACATTAATGGTATCAGCAATTATTTCAGATACACTATTATTAAAATCGCCTACAACAACAGAAGATGATAGAAAATCAGTTAAAGAATTATCAGAAATAGCAGGAATAGATCCAGAAGTTTATGGATTAGAAATGTTAAAAGCAGGAACAGATTTAAGTTCATTTAGTATAGATGAAATACTACATCTAGATGCTAAGAAAATAGATTTTAAAGAAGTAAAATCTATGGTAAATCAAGTTAATACAGCAGATATTTCAGAAGTTATGACATTAAAAGCAGATTTAGAAGCAAGAATGAATGAAATAATAAATGAAGAAAATTTAGATTTATTTATGTTATTAATTACAGATATTGTAAATAGTAATTCACAAGTAATTGCCTTAGGTAAATCAGCTTCACTTGTAGAAAAAGCATATGGAGTTAAATTGGAGAATAACACAGCCTTATTAGAGGGAGTTGTTTCTCGTAAAAAACAAGTTGTACCTGTTATGACAGAAAATGCTTAATATTTCAGTCAAAATTAATACTTAAATTTTGAGGAGTTGATGTTTTGAATTTACGAGAAAATGATGGAAGTATAAAAGCTATTGCAATAGTTGCAATAATAGTAGTAATTTTTGTAATAGGGATAGTTGCTACTTTAATAAATAATAGTTTAAAGCCTGTTCAAACAATTAAACAAGATCCTAATGAATATTTCACATTATATTCATTAGATTCAACTGTTGGTGTTGTTAATAGAAAAGGTGATCAAATTATTGAATCAAAATATACTCAAATATATATTCCAAATCAGTCAAAAGATGTGTTTATATGTTTTTCTGATGACGAAAATTATTCTGTTTTAAATAGTAAAGGAAAAGATATTTTTACAGAATATTCTTCAGTATATCCAATTGTAATTTCAGATTCTACTTTAGAAATGGAAAAAAATGTATTAAGTTATGAGAATAACGGAAAATATGGATTAATTAATTATGATGGAAAAAGATTAACAGATGCTATATATGAATCTGTTGCAAGTCTTCCAAATAAACCTGGATGTATATTAGTCAAAAAAGATGGACTGTATGGAGTACTTGATTCACAAGGAAAAAAAATTATAGATACAAAATATAATTCAATAAAAGGTGATGAATATTGTTCTGCTGAAAATGAATACTTAAAAACAGGATATATTGTATCAGAAAAAACAAATTCAGGAATCATATATGGATATATAGATTATAATGGAAAAATATTATTAGAACCCAAATATGAATCAATTACTAGAAATGTAGAATATGATAATGATGATATTTACTTAACTTTTATGGAAAAGGGAAAAAAAGGTGTTATTAAAAACAAAAAAATTATAATAAAACCAAAATATCAATCAATTGTATTTTATGAACTTTCAAATATTTTTGTTGTAAACAGAAATGGAAAATATGGATTCTTTAATAATAATGGTGATGAGATATTAAAAACAGATTATACAAGTTATTCAATTGCAGGAAATTATATTTCAGTAAAAAAAGATGATAGTATGATGCTTTATGATGTGCATGGAAATATAGTTAATACTAATAATTATAAAAGTATTGTAGAAACAAGTAATCCATCATTTTTTATAGCTCAAAATGAACAAGGATATTATAGTATAATAAGTAAAGACATACAAATTGAAAATAATTATACAAATATAACTTATGCATTTGATAATTTCTTTGTATATACAACAGAAGAAGGAAAATCAGGTGTGTTAAATTTGTATACTGGAATAGAAATTGAACCACAATATGACTATATAATTGTACTTGAAAATATTAATGCATTAGAAGCTAGAATCGGAAATAAAGTAGATATGTATTCTAAAAAAATAGAAAAAGTATTATCAATGGAAGATGCAATTGTTCAAAAAGTAAATGATGAATATGTATCAATATACTCAAATTCAGAAATAGCTTATATAAATAAAGATGGCGAATTAGTTAACAATACAGAAGTATTTAAAGAAGCTAAACTTTATACTTATAAGGCTGATGATGAAAAATGGGGATTTGCCGATAGTACAGGAAAAGTTATTGTTGAATGTAAATATGATAGAGTAACAGAACTTAATGAGTTTGGTTTTGCAGGAATTTGCCAAGATGGTAAATGGGGAGTAATTGATGAAAAAGGAAAAGTTATAGTTGTTCCAACATATGAACTAGAAACATATTATGCTCCAAGCTTTTTAGGTAAATATCAGTATGAAAATCTAGATAGTGCTATTTGTAAGGAGTTAGAAGAAAAATAAATGAAAAGATGCAATTTTTTATAAAATTGCATCTTTTTTTATTTGCATTTAAGAATATATATCTTTCAGTTTTGTTCTCACAAGTGAAGTTTAGGGATTGGCCCTAAACTTCATTATTATTATTTGATAATTGTTCAGAAAATATTTCTAAAACTTCACTAAATAAAAGACATTCATTTATACTTATTATAGTTCTTTTTTTATAATTATCATAATCTTCAATAGCATCTAAAAATTCATTTATTGCACTGGTAAATTTTTTATTATAAATATATTGTATGCATTTAAAAAGACAACATGATTGTCGATAACTGATAGCTTTGTAAAGTTCTTTGTATTCTTCAGGAATAGAACTTGGCATTAAACTAGGAAACTTTTTATAAAGAGTTTGTTTGATACTAATAATATATTTGTATGCATTTTGGATACAAATAATATATGGACTTGTATCACTTTCATTATTATAATTTATTTCCATATTTTCAAAACATTGTATTAATTTTTTATAATTATTCATTTCTTCCTCCAAATTAAATAAACTTTATCACAAAAACTATTTTTATACAATATAACAACTCTTAAAATCTTGAAAAAAGTCTAAAAATATAGTATACTAGATTGAATTGATTTTTGAAAAGGAAATGATTTATGAAAGTTATAGTAGTTGGTGGAGGTCCAAGTGGTATGATTGCTGCAATTACCTCTGCACAAAATGGTAATAATGTAATTATAATAGAAAGAAATAAATTTCTTGGAAAAAAGATATTAGTTACAGGAAAAGGAAGATGTAATGTAACTAGTTCTATTGATATGGATGATTTTATAAAAAATATTCCTGGAAATGGAAAGTTTTTATACAGTAGTTTTCAAAACTTTACTAATAAAGATATAGTAAATATGCTAGAAAAAAATGGTGTTAAGTTAAAAGTAGAACGTGGTAATAGATATTTTCCAGTTTCAGATAGGGCAGAAGATGTAAGAGCTTGTTTAGAAAATGAGGTTCGAAAGTACAAATCTATACAAATAAAGACAAATTCAAGGGTATCTAAAATATTAGTAGAAAATGAAGAAATTCAAGGAGTAGAACTAGAAAGTGGTGAAAAAATTTATGGTTCTAAAGTAATAATTGCAACTGGAGGAAATAGCTATACTGGTACAGGTTCTACTGGTGATGGATATAAAATGGCAAAGAAGCTCGGACATACAATAGAAAAAATAAGAGGATCTTTAGTTCCACTAACTTCAAAAATGAATGTATGTAAACAAATGCAAGGTTTGTCATTAAAAAATGTAAAAATAGAAATAAAAGATGAAGAAAAGAGTAAAAAGATATATGATGATTTTGGAGAAATGCTATTTACACATTTTGGTGTGAGTGGACCAATTATATTAAGTGGTTCTGCACATCTTTTAAGATATAAAGATATTGATAGATTGCTAAAAGAATCCAAAATTAAATTAGTAATAGATTTAAAACCAGCATTATCTGAAGAGGAATTAGATAAAAGAATAATAAGGGATTTTGAAGAATTTAAAAATAAAGAATTTAAAAACAGCTTAGATAGATTATTACCAAAGAAAATGATTGATGTAGTAATTAATTTAAGTCAAATAAACTATTATAAAAAAGTAAATGAAATAACTAAAGAAGAAAGAAATAGAATAGTAAAGATTCTGAAAAATTTTGAAATTACTATAAGTGGATTTAGACCAGTTGAAGAAGCAATAGTTACAGCTGGTGGAATTTCAACAAAAGAAATAAATCCTAAAACTATGGAATCAAAAAAAGTAAAAGGATTATATTTTGCAGGAGAAGTTATTGATGTAGATGCATATACTGGAGGATTTAATTTACAAATAGCATATTCAACAGGTTATACAGCAGGATTAAATTAAAATAGGAGAAATAGTATGTTTAAAACAATAAACCAAAATGCTTCTGGTGAAATAGTGGAAAAGAAATCTAAATTTATTGCAAATATATTTTATGTTGAAAGTGTAGAAGAGGCAGAAGAAAAAGTAAAAGAAGTAAAAAAACAACACTTTGATGCAAGGCATAATTGTTATGCTTTTAGTATATATACAAAAGAAGGTATAATAAATAGATTTAGTGATGATGGAGAGCCATCTGGAACAGCAGGAGCTCCAATGCTTAATATCTTGAATTCTAAAAATTTAACAAATGTGTTAGTTGTTGTTACAAGATATTTTGGAGGCATTCTTTTAGGAACAGGAGGTCTTGTAAGATGTTATACAGGAGCTACTCAAGAGGCGCTAAATAGTATTGAAGAAGTAGAAAAAGACATAGGATTAGAAACTAAAATAGAAGTATCGTACTCAGATTTTGAAAAGTTTAAATATTATTTAAAACAAAATGATATAAAATTAGCAAATTCAGAATATGCAGAAAATATCATTTCTATCATTGAAATTACTGACGAAAAATTAAAGTTAATAGAAAAAAACATGTACGAATTAAATTTTAAAATATTAAATATGAATATAATTGGAGAAAAATACATTGAGATTTAGTGTTTTTTTGTAATAAACTAGTAATATTTCTACAT
>CAORJJ010000032.1:14242-20613 GCA_948517135.1 uncultured Clostridia bacterium
ATACAAAATTAATACACTTTTTTCTGAAAATATTTTGCAATTATTTGACGAATTTTGTCGAATCAGGAGACACGAAAAGCTTGAAAAATAAGGAAAAATTATTGCATAATGATTATTTTAATAATATAATTCGACTTGTAAATATTTACAGAATTTTTTTAGGAGGTATTATTTTGAAAGAAAAAATCAAAATACTTATTGCAGATGACAATATAGATTTTGTTTCTACAGTAGTTACATATTTGAGCTCACAAGAAGATATAGAAATTGTAGGAACAGCAAAGGATGGAGTGGAGGCATTTAATAAAATAATAGATACAAATCCTACAATTGTATTATTAGATGTAATTATGCCACATTTAGATGGATTAGGCGTATTAGAAAAGCTAAATATGACTAATAAAAAACTACCTATATTTATTATGCTTTCTGCAGTAGGACAAGATAATGTAACAGCAAGAGCGATAAACTTAGGTGCTGAATATTACATTTTGAAACCTTTTAAAATGGATGTATTAATAAAACGAATAAGAGAATTAGTAAATAGAGCAGAAGTAAAAACTCAAAATATCAGTAATTATAATGATAATAAATCAAATTATATTGATATAAATAGTCAAGCTACCAAAGAAGAAATTCTAGAGATAAAAGTTACAAATATCATCCATGAAGTTGGAGTCCCAGCTCATATAAAAGGTTATCAATATTTAAGAGATGGTATTATTATGGTTGTAAATAATATAGAAGTTATAAATCAGATAACAAAACAATTATATCCTGATTTAGCTAAGAAATATAAAACAACTCCATCAAGAGTTGAACGAGCAATTAGACATGCAATTGAAGTTGCTTGGAATAGAGGGCAGATAGAAACAGTTGAAAGTATATTTGGTTATACAGTAAACTCAAATAAAGGCAAACCAACAAATTCAGAATTTATTGCAATGATTGCTGATAAACTAAGATTAGATTTAAAAACTGCGTAAAACTTCATTTTATTCTGTTCCTATCCTTAAATAAAAGGAGGGTAAGATATGTTAGACGAATTGAGAATGAGGCTAAAAGAATTTGAAAACGAAGATATTTATGTAGAAATTAAAGGAGCTTTGCAGTTTCATATAACAATTAAAAATGCAAAAATTTTAATTAGTAATCAAAAAGTGTATATTACAAATGAAAAAGAGCAAGATTTTATTATAGAATTGTACTATTTGGACAATATAGAAATAGAAGGAAATGCAATATATTTACAAATGCAAAATGATATAGAAATTATGTTAGACTATTAAAAAAAGAACTAATTTACTTTATAATAAGTAGATTAGTTCTTTTATTTATCATCAATAATAGTTAATAATTCATCAAATGTACAGTCAAGTTGTCTACAAAATCCGTTCTAGATATTTATATGAAATGGATTTACGACCTCTAATTGCTTTATTAAGATTATAACGAGTAATTTCCATAGAATTGCATAATTTTTCTTTACTCATATTGCGTTCTTTAAGCAATTTTTCTACATTTAATTGTATCATTATTATCTCCTTAATTTTTTTTATTATTTTACATTAATTATTTTATTTACAGTAGACACTTGCACGAGTCCCTGAGTTTGTGATAAAATATTTAAACTTTATTACGATAAAAAGGAGGATATATGTCAGAATTAGAAAAAGAAATAAAAGAATATAAGAATACTTTAAAAAAAGAAGTAGCAACAGAAAAAGAATTAGAAAAAGTTAAAGAAAATGTATTGAAAAAAATGAAAGATGAGGAAAATAAATAAAATACTATATAATAGAAGCATATTGATTTAAGTAAATTGCAATGATATAATCATCTCAAATTTGAGAGGAGGTATATTTATGGCAGTTCACAATGAAGCAAAACTAGGTGAAATAGCAAAAACAGTTTTAATGCCTGGAGATCCAATGAGAGCAAAATATATTGCAGAAACTTTTTTAGAGGATTATAAATTAGTAAATAATGTAAGAGGAATGTTAGCTTTTACTGGTAAATATAAAGGAAAAGAAATTACAGTTATGGCATCAGGAATGGGTATGCCAAGTATAGGAATATACTCTTATGAACTTTATAAATTTTATGGAGTAGAAAATATTATAAGAATAGGTTCATGTGGTGGGCATGTTGATTATTTAAAACTATTAGATGTTGTATTAGTTTCTGGAAGCTATACAGAAGGAAATTTTGCAAAAAATATGACAGAGAACGAATGTCATTTTATTGAAGCTTCTGAATACTTGAACGAAGTAATAGAAAAAACAGCAAAAGAAATTAATCAAGACTATACTAAAGGAAATATGGCATGTACAGAATGTTTTGATCCATATTTAGATGATCCAATGTCTTTTACAAATAGAATTCCAAAAGAATATAATTCTATGGGGTCAGAAATGGAATGCTTTGCTCTTTTCTATACAGCAAAACATTTAGGAAAGAATGCAGCTTGTTTATTAACTGTATCAGATTCGTTATGTTTTAAGGAAGAACTAACATCACAACAAAGACAATTATCAATGAATAATATGATAAAACTTGCATTAGAAAGTGCTATTAAAATCTAGGAGGTAATATGCAATCTTTAAGAGAATTGTATAAAATAGGAAATGGTCCTTCAAGTTCGCATACAATGGGACCTAAAAGAGCAGTAGAAATTTTTAAAAATAAATATAAAGATGCAACTAAATTTAAAGTTATATTATATGGTTCATTGGCTTTAACTGGTAAAGGACATTTAACTGATTATATAATAAAGAAAACTTTAGAAGATTATGAATGTGAAATTATATTTGATGAAGAGAAAAAATGTGATGTTCATCCAAATACTTTTGATATTTTTGCTTATAAAGGAGAGAAATTAATAAGTAATTGGAGAGTTTATTCAATTGGTGGAGGAACTTTTAAAATTGATGGCAAGGAAATTGTAATAGCACCTGAATTATATAAAGAAAAGAATTGGTATGAAATACAAAAATATTGCAAAGATAACAATATAGATTTATATGAATATGTTTGCCAAGTTGAGGGAGAAGATATAAAAGAATTTTTAACTGAAATTTGGAATACTATGCAATTTACAATAAAAGAAGGTTTAAGAAAAGAAGGAACTATACCAGGAAAATTAAAGATTAAAAGAAGAGCTAAAGAAATATATGAAAAGAAAGTAGATTATGAAAATGATTCTTTAAAAAGAACAAGATTACTTAGTAGTTATGCTTTAGCAACTAGTGAAGAAAATTCATGTGGTGGAATAATTGTTACCGCACCTACATGTGGTGCATCTGGAGTATTACCAGCAGTACTATATTATATGAAGAACGAATATAATATTAATGATGAAAAAATTGTAAAATCATTAGCAGTTGCAGGAGTAATTGGTAACATCATAAAAACAAATGCCTCAATAAGTGGAGCAGAATGTGGATGCCAAGCTGAAATTGGAACAGCATGTTCTATGGCAGCGGCAGCATGTTCATATTTGTTAGATTTAGATATAGATAGAATTGAAAATTCAGCAGAAACAGCTATGGAGCATCACTTAGGTTTAACATGTGATCCTGTATATGGCTATGTACAAATTCCATGCATAGAAAGAAATGCAGTTGCAGCAATGAGAGCGGTAGATTCAAGTATGTTATCTATTATGCTTGAACAACATACAAAAATATCACTAGATATGGTAATAGAAACAATGTATGAAACAGGAAAGGATTTGCAAAGTCATTACAAAGAAACTAGTGAAGGTGGTTTGGCTAAAAAATATTGTAGAAATAAATTTTATAATAAAGAAATGAAAGAATAGAAGTACATTTTGTACTTCTATTTTCATTTATACAAATAAGTTACATATAGGACAAATAGAATTCATATTTATAATATAAAAATATAGTACATAAAATAAATGATTTCTTCATATAATATATATGGAAAAAATTACATTTGATTATGTATAAGTAGACATGTATAATATAATTAATGTGAAGAAAACAAAAAAATAAATTTTTTTTTTAAATAGTGTTGACTTTATAAAAAAATGGTGCTAAAATAATCAACGTTGTGTAACAAAAACAGCATAAAAATGGTTAAATTAATGCAGTAAAATTTATCGTTAAAAATTTTTAAAAAACTTTTAAAAAATATGTTGACAAGTAAATTTAAAAGTGTTAAAATAATCAACAGTTCATGAGAGAAAATGAGCTAAAGAACATTGAATTTTTAATACAAAAATAGTTCAAAAAAATGTCTAAAAATTTTTAAAAAATATTTTAAAAATGTGTTGACAAAGAACTATAAAATGTGTTAAAATAAATCTCGTTCACAGGTTGTGAACAGAGAAAAAGTACATTGAAAAGTAAACAATAAATATCCTTTAAGAGAAACCAAGCGGTAGTTATAAACTACCAAAAAATATAATTTTTTTAATCGAGCTATTAAGCTCAAACTCAATTAGATTTATATTTATAAAATATAGATACCATTAACAAGAGAGTTTGATCCTGGCTCAGGATAAACGCTGGCGGCGCACATAAGACATGCAAGTCGAACGGACTTAACTCATTCTTTTAGATTGAGAGCGGTTAGTGGCGGACTGGTGAGTAACACGTAAGCAACCTGCCTATCAGAGGGGAATAACAGTGAGAAATCATTGCTAATACCGCATATGCTCACAGTATCACATGATACAGTGAGGAAAGGAGTAATCCGCTGATAGATGGGCTTGCGTCTGATTAGTTAGTTGGTGGGGTAACGGCCTACCAAGACTACGATCAGTAGCCGGACTGAGAGGTTGAACGGCCACATTGGGACTGAGATACGGCCCAGACTCCTACGGGAGGCAGCAGTCGGGAATATTGCGCAATGGAGGAAACTCTGACGCAGTGACGCCGCGTATAGGAAGAAGGTTTTCGGATTGTAAACTATTGTCATTAGGGAAGATAAAAGACTGTACCTAAGGAGGAAGCCCCGGCTAACTATGTGCCAGCAGCCGCGGTAATACATAGGGGGCAAGCGTTATCCGGAATTATTGGGTGTAAAGGGTGCGTAGACGGAAGAACAAGTTGGTTGTGAAATCCCTCGGCTCAACTGAGGAACTGCAACCAAAACTATTCTCCTTGAGTGTCGGAGAGGAAAGTGGAATTCCTAGTGTAGCGGTGAAATGCGTAGATATTAGGAGGAACACCAGTGGCGAAGGCGACTTTCTGGACGATAACTGACGTTGAGGCACGAAAGTGTGGGGAGCAAACAGGATTAGATACCCTGGTAGTCCACACTGTAAACGATGGATACTAGGTGTAGGATGTATTAAGCATTCTGTGCCGCCGCTAACGCATTAAGTATCCCACCTGGGGAGTACGACCGCAAGGTTGAAACTCAAAGGAATTGACGGGGGCCCGCACAAGCAGTGGAGTATGTGGTTTAATTCGAAGCAACGCGAAGAACCTTACCAGGGCTTGACATATACCGGAATAATCTAGAGATAGGTTAGTCCTTCGGGACTGGTATACAGGTGGTGCATGGTTGTCGTCAGCTCGTGTCGTGAGATGTTGGGTTAAGTCCCGCAACGAGCGCAACCCCTATCGTTAGTTGCTAGCAGGTAATGCTGAGAACTCTAGCGAGACTGCCGGTGATAAATCGGAGGAAGGTGGGGATGACGTCAAATCATCATGCCCTTTATGTCCTGGGCTACACACGTACTACAATGGCCGTAACAGAGGGAAGCAATATAGTGATATGGAGCAAAACCCTAAAAGCGGTCTCAGTTCGGATTGAAGGCTGAAATTCGCCTTCATGAAGCTGGAATTGCTAGTAATGGCAGGTCAGCATACTGCCGTGAATACGTTCCCGGGCCTTGTACACACCGCCCGTCACACCATGAGAGTTGGAAATACCCGAAGCCTGTGAGCTAACTGTAAAGAGGCAGCAGTCGAAGGTAGAGCCAATGATTGGGGTGAAGTCGTAACAAGGTAGCCGTATCGGAAGGTGCGGCTGGATCACCTCCTTTCTAAGGAGAACTTAAATCTCTTAAAAATATTTATTGTTTATTTTTCAATGTACTTTAATCAGTACATTGAGTTAGATATTTGACTTACCTGCATATGGGGGTATAGCTCAGTTTGGCTAGAGCGCCTGCCTTGCAAGCAGGAGGTCAGGAGTTCGACTCTCCTTACCTCCACCAATAGGTAAGGAATTATCTAATAAACAGCACATTGAAAAATATATAGATAAATGCGAAAAAAATTGATAGGTAAAACTAGCATACGAAAGTATGTAAAACAATTAAACCGAAATGAAACAAAGAAAAATTTGTAAACATTTTTGATTAACCGTAAATAGGTTAAGCTACTAAGAGC
>CAORJJ010000033.1 GCA_948517135.1 uncultured Clostridia bacterium
TTATCATAAAATATAAAAATCTTTACAAAAATTCCTACTATTAAAATTATTCCTATTATTAATATAATCTTTTTTTTCATACATATTTCCTTACAATTAATTTATAAATAAAATTATATATTTTTATTACTCTTAAATCAATAGAAAGATAAAAATGAAATATATTTAATATAAATTTATTTATGTTTGTTGACTTTTTATGTAAACTGTAATATAATATTGTACAATTGAGATATTTGTACTATATAAGTTTAAAATTTTGTATAAAGGAGTGTGAAATTTATTTTAATGAATAGGGTTAAAAATTGTACAAAAGATATTTTTAAAGCCCTAAAGATTATTTTAATTATTCCAATTGTATTAATAACAATCTTATATATTACATGCAAACCAGCATACAAAGTTTCAATTGCTGGAGAAACAATTGGTTTTGTTATGAACAAAGAAATATTGGAAGAGCAAATTAATGACTATATAAATTCTACTGATGAAAATATTGTATCTAGGCAAATTGATGCTTTACCAGAATATGAATTTCAACTTGTAAGCAAAAACATTGAAACAGATGAAAATAAAATTATGAGTATTATTGAAAAAAATACAAGTACAACTTATAAAGCCTATGCTGTAAATTTCAATGGTGAGCCAAAAACTATAATTGCAAATCAAGATGAAGCAAACAACTTAGTAAATGAAGTAACAGCAGATCTTAATGAAAATATAGAATTAAATTTTGATATAGTTGAAGTTTATACAGATAAGCCTTCCATATCATCTCAAGAAGATGCAAAGAAATCTTTAAATGAAATAAAAGTAGAAAAAATAACAGAATATGAAAATAAAAAAGCTGAAGAAGAAAGAATTGCAAAACAAGAAGCTGAGAGAAAAGCTAAGGAAGCTTTAGAAGCAAAAAAAGCTCAAGAACAAGCTAAGCAAATACAAAATACTGCTATTAACCCTAATACTTGGTGTCTTGAAATTCCAAAAATTGGATTAAAAGGAAACATTGCAAATGGAACAAGTGCTGGTGTGTTAAATCAATTTATTGGTCATTTTGATGAAACTCCAAGAGATAGCGGAAATGTTGGATTAGCAGCACACAATAATGGACATGCTGTTAATTATTTTGCTAATATAAAAAATTTGGAAGCAAATGATGTTATTTATTATACATCTAATGGTGTTAAAAAAACTTATGTAGTAGTTTCAAAAGATATAATAGATGTTTATGATTGGAGCAAGTTAGGTGCAACTGGAGATGAAAGAGTTACATTAATAACTTGTATAGATGGAAATACAGAAATCAGGCTATGTGTTCAAGCCGTAAGAGTTAACTAATTTTAATGAAATAAAGGACGTACTTTTGTACGTCCTTTTATTTCATCTAGTCTATAATTTCTAAATTATTAATTTTAGCAGTTTGTTCATCTTGAGTTGGAACTTCTATATTAACAGATTCTCCTATTTTTTCGGTTACACACCCAAACAACAATGTAAATTCTAAATTATCTAAATTATTTAATGAAACTTTATCTAAGTTAAGTCCTGCTGCAAAATCAGCATTTCTAGAAAATATAATTCTATTTCCATTTCCAGTTACACCTTTTACTTCCTCATCAATAGGAAAAATGTAATTCATATCATCTATTTTTTCTCTAACTATTATTTTCCATTCATCCCCTATTGCTCCACTTTCATTATAATCAAATACAATATTTTTATCATCTGCAGATATTTTATTTACTGTAAATGTTCCACCTAATATGCTTTTAGCAGTATAGGTATCATCTCCCACTTTTACAGGATACCATGTTGCATTCTCATATGCTTCTTCTTCTGTTTTTCCATTTTCATTATCATTTCTATCATTAAATATTCTACTTTTAACAGTTGATACATTTACTTTATTAATATTATTTTCTAAAGAAATTAATATTATATAATTTTCTTCTAGCTTAATTTTATCACTATTTTTTATATCTATTTGATTTTTTTCTTCCCACTCTCCATTATTATCTACATACCATTTTTTACCAGAAGTATTGCCATCGTAAATAATATTTGATACTGGCTCATCATTTTCAGTATTGACAACAAAATTATAATATTCCATAGGATTCAATTTATTATATTCTTCATATGTCAATCCTTCTACTATCTTTTTAGCTTTTATATATGTTTGGAACTTAGTATTTGCAATTTTTTCAATAATCATTGTAGTATTATTATCAATTTTTTGCTCTGATATTATTGAATTTTCTGCTTCACCTTGCAACTCTATTTTTGATTTAATAGATTTTCCGATTGTTATAGGCTCATTCCCATTTTCTTCAAAACCAAGTATTATTCCTGATGAAATATTTTCTATATCTATTTGTAAATCGAAACTATTTTCGTTTATATCCATTATATTTATTACCTGTGTATATACATATTCATTTTCAGAAATTTTATCTACATATTCACTTATATTTTTTATTTCTTTTGAGTTAATAGAAACTTTTTTAGACATATGTAAATTATATCCGTTATTTTCTGTACATTCTATTGGTTTCATTTTCTCAAATGCTTTATCTTTTAGATTTATTTTATATTGTGCAATTATATAAGATTTATCTCCTGCCATACTTTCTAATGTTATGTTACAATATTCATTTTCTATTGATTTATTAATAGAAACTAAACTTTCCTCATATTTCTCACTCATTTTCATGAATCCCATATTTTCTAGTGTTATATTTCCCGTAATTCCAGCATATGCTGTCAAGCTCATAGTTCCCACAATAATGACTGCTGCAACCTTTTGTAATTTATTCATTTTCTTACTCCTATTTTCAAATTTACTTTCTGTGCTCTCAGAATTTTTTAAATTTTCATATTTTAAATATACTGAATCTTTAAAATATTGTTTTTTATTTTCTAAATCATTATTCATTGTAAAAATTTACCTCCCCTACTAACATATTTTTTATTTTCTTTCTTCCTCTATGTAATAGAGTTTTAACCTGTGATAAAGAAATACCTAATACTTTACATATTTCTTTATATGAAAGCCCTTCTATATCAGATAAATATATTATTTGGCTCTGTGGTTCTGGCAAATCATCTATTGCTGATTTAACTGTTTTACTATCTTCTTTATTAAAAATAATATCTTCAATTTCTTGTTCAGTAAAAATATACTCATTATCTTGAAGATAAGTAATTCTTTTTTCTCTTTTTATATAATTAATTGCTTTTGACTTTGCAATTATATAAAGATATGTTTTCAAAGAATACTTAAAATCATACTTTTTTTTATTCATAAGAATGTAAACAAAAACATCTTGAGCTAAATCTTCTGCAACATCAATTCTTTTAACAAATCCATAAATAAAATAGATTAAGTTTTCCATATATTTATCCATTATAAGTTCAAAAGATTTTTGATCTCCATTTAAAAAGCTTTTATATAACTTTTTATCATCTTCCATTTTGTCCTCCTTTCTACTCTTAATACAATTAAAAAAACAAAAAGTTGCACTTTTTATGAAAATTTCAAAAAAAGAGACGTTCATTAAATTTCATACAAAAATGAAATTTAAGGTCCGTCCCTTTATTTCACTAATTAGAATTCACAGTTTTTTGGAGTTCTTGGGAATGGAATTACATCACGAATATTTTGCATTCCTGTAATGTACATAATTAATCTTTCGAATCCAAGACCAAATCCTGAATGTGGTACACTTCCATACTTTCTTAAATCTAAATACCACCAATAATCTTGCTCATCCATATTTAATTCTTTTATTTTATTTTGTAAAACTTCTAAACTATCTTCTCTTTGACTTCCACCAATAATTTCTCCTATTCCTGGTGCTAAAAGATCTGTTGCTGCAACTGTTTTTCCATCTGGATTTAATTTCATATAGAATGCTTTTATTTCTGCTGGATAATCAGTTACAAATACTGGTTTTTTGAATACTTGTTCACTTAAATATCTTTCATGTTCTGTTTGTAAATCTGTTCCCCAAGATACTTTGTACTCAAATTTATCATTATGCTTTTCAAGTTCTTTTACTGCATCTGTATAAGAAATTCTTCCAAATTCTGAGTTTACTAAATTATGAAGTCTTTCAAGTAATGTTTTATCTATAAAATTATTGAAAAATTCCATTTCTTCTGGGCAATTCTCTAAAACATAATTTATTACATATTTTAGCATATTCTCTGCTAAATCCATATCATCTTTTAAATCTGCAAAACAAATTTCAGGTTCTATCATCCAAAATTCTGCTGCATGTTTTACTGTATTTGAATTTTCAGCTCTAAAAGTTGGACCAAATGTATAAACATTTCTAAATGCAAAAGCATATGTTTCTACATTAAGTTGTCCACTAACTGTAAGATGCGCTGGTTTTCCAAAAAAGTCTTTTGAAAAATCAACTGTTCCATCTTCTAACTTGTCCACATTTTGAAGATCAAATGTGTTTAGATTAAACATTTCTCCTGCACCTTCTGCATCGCTTCCTGTGATTATTGGTGTATGAACATATACAAAATTGTTCTCTTGGAAAAATTTGTGTATTGCATATGATGCAACTGAACGAACTCTAAATACTGCATTAAATGTATTTGTTCTTGGTCTTAAATGAGATATTGTTCTTAAATATTCCATTGAATGTCTTTTCTTTTGTAAAGGATATTCTGGATCTGAAAGAGCAATAAGTTCAACACTTTTAGCTTTAACCTCAAAAGGTTGTTTTGCATTTTCTGTTTTTACTAAGTCTCCAACAACTGTAATTGATGAGCTTAATGTTAATTTGCAAATTTCATCAAAATTACTTAATGTATTATCAAAAACAATTTGTAAGTTCTTGAAAAAAGATCCATCATTGATTTCTATAAATCCAAATGTTTTAGAATCTCTAACTGTTCTAACCCATCCTGAAACTTTTATTTCTTTTGAATAATAATTTTCTGATTTTCTATATAAATCTTTAATTATAACATTATCCATAGTTTTCCTCCGATATAAATTCTTTGACTATTATATAAGACTTTTAACAATTTTTCAATATTTATTTAATTAAATAGAACTCTTTCCGTTTCTTCTATAAATTCAAAACCAATTTTACTATAAACACTTTGAGCTGGTTGATTTTTTTCAGCTACATGAAGTACTATAAACTTGTTTCCTTTATTTAATAATTCTTTTGAAAGAGCATAAATACACTTTTTACCATATCCTTTTCCCCTATACTCTTTAGGTGATATAACAGCTCCAATTGCACAACCATTTACTTGTTTCCTTACTGTAACTGCATGACAATAAACATTCTCCTCATTATTATCTGTTAAAATATATAATCCCTTTTTTAAATAAATATTTGCAATTTTCTCTGCCTCTTCATCAGAACATTCCTCTTGACCATAAATATCAGTGTGTATATCTTTTACAACTTGTCCCATCTTTTTACTACTTGGATGCTCAGGATTTAATTTTATTAATTTCTCATTATCTTCTAATATATGCTCTTGCTCTATTTCATGTAAAACAAGAGTATGAGTTGTTGATGTTTTTATAATATTTTTTCCAGTTTTCATACAATAAATTTCACCAATTCTTTTAGAAAATTCTTTATTACCAACAATTTGTTCTAAAGCTGTATCTGAATTTATAATACTATAAACTAAAAATTCTATATGCTCTGTTGTTATATTTTTGTTTGGGCAATAAAAAACCAATCCTTCTTTATCATCATCTACCATAAATATTATTTTTACTTCATCGTTTTCTTCTATTCTTCCAAGAAGCCATTTCCCTACTTTATTATCATCATGTTCTAATACAATCCCTATCATAAGTTCATTTTCAGGCTCTTTTTTTATCAAAATTTCTAAATTTTCATCTAAAAATTGTTTTTTGCTTTCATATTTTTTAAAATTCATCTAATTACCATATAACAATTGTTATAATTCCTTTCATTATTTTAGCTTCATTATATATTTAGCTTTTTTTCATTGCAAGTATTTTATATATTTTAAAAAAATATATACCAAAATTTATAAAAAAGCATATTGTTGACATAACTTTTCAAACATGATATACTAATAATTGTATAGATTATATACTTTAATCACTTTAAGTTCAGTATGAACACAGGAGGTAAACATGTATAACATTAATATGGAATTTAAGATCCCTGTCAACACACTTACCCCCCAGGAAATTATACGGATTTTAAACGGTCTTGGTGCAAGAATTCTTGGTACCTATGCAGAAAAGAGTTCACATTTCGGAACTGGTTATCGGAGCGTTGGTAGTATCATTCAAATGGGTACTTTTTTCTTCACATTCAATTGGGACAGTGACAACTGCAAAGTTACATTAAATCCCATTGAGTGGAAAGACACTTATGTTCCCTCAAACACCCTGCCGATCGCTGTTCTTGGAAGTCAAACTGGTGACACTGCTTTGTTTAAATGCAAAGAAGATGTTGCTGCTTGGCTCAAGAATATGAGTTCTATCGAACAGCTGAAACTCTCCGTAAAATCTGCCGAATTTACTGGGCCTGCGGTTATGTTCATGTCACAAATCTAAACACACAGTATAAGTAAATTACATGTTTCTCCCCCATGAAACCACAATAAGATTTTTAGTGGTTTTATGGGGGGGTTCTTTTTATTTATCGATATAAAATATAGTTTAAGTATTTCCTTATATAATAAATGAGAGTAATTATCAAAACTACTCTCATCTAACTACATTATTGTTTTTTACTAATAAATTACATTAGATTCAAAAAATGTCCTACAACACCAATAATACTTCCTAAAATGATAGACATTATTGTCATTGCTATTGGACTTTTTTTATCTTCTTTAGCAACTAAAATAATAACTGGAATTGCCATAAGAATAGAAACGATTCCTCCTCTTAGCCACCATAAATCACCAAACCAATTGATTCCAAAAATAACAAAAGGAACTATTAAATAATATACAAATGCTGATATACAAGAGTATTTATCAACCTTCATTTTAATCATTGGTAATATATCTATTATTCCTGCAACTATTCCAATTAATAATGTTAATAAAAAGTTCATCTATTCCACCTCCTTTTTATATTCTAAACACAGTATTAGTTTCTATAAGTTTCCCATCTTTTATTGTATAAGTTCTACATTGTCCTCTAATATTTTGTAATTTTATATTATCTATTGTCCTTTCCATTCATGATAAAGTATATCTTTTAAAACTAACATACTATCTAATTTGTTATATCCATATTGAGAACATAAATTATTAAGCATTTTTCTAATTTCAAAAGCATACTTATGTATATCAACTTTTTGTTGGTATGTTGCAAGTACAGGGTATTTTTGGCTCCAAGCATTAGTCCAGTTAACTTTAGCTTCTTTTTCTTCATCAGTATTTTTTATAATGTCTTCTATCTCTTTAACATCAATATCAAATTCTATTAGTTCATCTAAAGTTAAATTATATAATTTGGTCAATCTTTTTGCTTGATAAATGTCTGGTACAGTTTCATCAGTTTCCCATTTTGAAACTGTTTGTCTACTTACGCCTAATTTTTCGGCAACTGTTTCTTGTGATAACCCTACCTTTTTTCTTGCTTGAAATAAATTATTTCCTAAACTCATTTTATCCACCTCCAAATTAAGTGTATAACTTTTATCTGTTTTTTTCTACCAAGTATCTTTTACAATTTTGCTATTTTTATTAACATCTAAAATCTCATTTATTTTTATCCTAGCCAACCATTATAAAATGCTATTACGCCTAAGATTGCCCCTATAACCATTGCTATTAATGTTGTAACTATTAGTATTGGACTCTCTTTAAATAACTTTACTAATTCTTTTAAATCTTTCATTTATTATTTTCTCCTTTATATTTACTGTTTACTAAAGTTGGTATTGTATATATAGAACAATATATAAATACTGAATCTTTAAGTCATTCATTCCATAGGTAGGTGTAATTTTTCATTATAATTGTTTTATAACTCTACAAGGATTTCCGAGCTACTACAACATTTGATGGTATATCTTTATTTACAATACTTCCTGCCCCTATTACAACATTGTTTCCAATAGTTACTCCTGGAAGTACAGTAACATTTCCACCAATCCATACATTATTTCCTACTTTTATTGGCTTTGCATATTCTAGTCCTTTATTTCTTATTTCTGCATCTAGTGGATGCCCTGCTGTATAGAAACTACAATTTGGTGCAATAAAAACATTGTCTCCAAATTGAACTTTATTTCCATCTAATATAATTAAGTTATGGTTAGCATAAAAATTTTCTCCAATTTCTATATTGTATCCATAATCACACATAAAAGGCTGTTCAATAGTGAAAATATTTCCTGTTTTTCCAAAAATCTCTTTTATGATATTTTCTTTTTCTTTATGGTTTGATGGTCTTAATTGATTATAATCATAGCATTTATCTTTTACCCAATATCTTTCTTGTATTAGGTTTTCATTGTAATTTGCATCATATAATTCTCCTGCTATCATTTTTTCTTTTTCAGACATATACATTCTCCTTATTTTTATAATAAACTATTATATTATTTACTATTACTGCTATTTTTAATCTCAGCAATAACTTACTATCTTGTGTTCGCAGATAATTTTCAACTTAATTACCTGCCCTATTTATTGTAATTTGTAATTATATTCCAAATTCTTTTGCATATTTTACTATACCAATTATTTCTTTCTCTGAATTTTTTAATTTTATTGCCATAAAGTTTTCATTTGGTACTTCGAAAGGAGCTTTTATTCCATAATTTATTGCTGGAGAATATCCACTTTTAGAATAATAAGTTTCACTACCCAAAACAATAGAATAATGATAACCTAATTCTTTTGCTATTTGATGTCCTTTTTCTATTAACTTTTTACCTATTCCTTGTTTCTGATATTCTGGTAATATTCCAAGTGGCGCTAATGCTAATTCTTCATATTCTCCTATTTTAATTTTTGTAAATAAAATATATCCAACTATTTTACTGTCTTGAGTTGCAACTAATGATAATTGTGGTATAAAATTATTGCTATTTCTTAATGCTACTACTAAATCTTGTTCATTCCCATCACTATGCTCTGCTGTTTCAAATGCTGTTTTTACCACATTATATACTTCCTTATAATCTTTTTTAATTTCTTGTCTTATTTCTAACATTTTTATTTCTCCACTCTAAACAAAAACTTACTATTTTTCCAATAGAATTATATCATAAATTCTAATTAAAGAATATCATATTATAGCATAAAACTAATTAAATTTGCTTTTTTCTAATTTATATTCTTTGTTTCATTAGTCCATGTTTATTACAATAAATATATAGAGTTATATTATTCAAATTAGGAATCCTAACTTCATTTTCTCCTTCTGCATATAATTTAATCATTTCAAATTTATTGTATGTTGAATAAGCAACAAAAGATATATAATGTTCTTTTCTCATTTCATGATTTATTCTAATTAGCAATTCGTCTTCAACATTTTCTATAATTATTTTATGAGTATCATTTACTTCCTCTGCTTCTAATTCAGGTAGTGTAATACCACAACAAGTTATTAAAGCTTTTCCCATTGAATGTATTATATTGCCACAAATAGGACAAACATATAATTTAGATTTTTCTATATTACTTGCTTTATTGTTATTTATTACATAATCACCAGATATTAATTCTATTATTGATATATTTAATGCTTGTGCAAGTGGCTTTATAAGTGTAATGTCTGGTAAACCTTTTGAAGTTTCCCATTTTGAAATAGCTTTATCACTAACTCCTATTATATTTGCTAATTCTAATTGAGTTAGATTTTTCTTTTCTCTAAGTTCTTTTATAATTTTACCTGTTACATAATTATTCATAATTATTCCTCCTAGTAAAAAGTATAGATTATTTTACAAAAGTTATCAACCTACTTATCGTAGATGTATAGGGGATATTTTTTGTATTTTAATAAACTTTAACTATAAAAAAATGATTCAAACATTATTGCTTATTTAATATTTGCTTTATATTATAAATGGTATAAAGAGATATGGTATAGAGCCAAGAAGAAATTATTTCTTTAATTAACTAACAAAAAAGCAATGAAAAATAATCATTGCTTTTTTGAATCGTAATTTAACTTGATCTAATATTTAATACTTTTTTCACATCTTCATATTTTCTATCTTCATCTTCTAAATCTATCATCTACCTCATAAATTATATTTGTTTAAGAGCATTATATCATAAACTCTAATGATAATAGCATTATTTATAACAATAAATTGTAATTTATCTTTCTTATATGCTTAAAATTTAACTTCAATTATTAAATAATTTTTTTCATATTTTGCCTTAATACTTCCATCATTCAATTCTACTAATTGTTTCGCAATAGATAATCCAATTCCATTAGATTTTTTTGCATTTTTAACTGTATAATATCTATCAAATATTTTCTCTAAACTTGTAGAATCTAAACTATTCGTTTTATTTGAGAATTCTATCATTCCATTACTTTTCAATTTGATATTAAAATTATCTTCACTATATTTAATCGCATTTGATATAATATTTTCAAAGATTCTTTTTACCATATTTTCATTTAGCAATCTAATCACTTTTTCTTCACATATTTCTATTGTAGGACTTATGTTGTGTTCTTTCAATAAACTATAAAAACTAATAATAGAATCTTCTAAAATATTATTTATGCAGACATTCTCTTTTTTTATTTCATTTTGTATATCAATGCTTTTTGAAAAATGAAATAATTGCTCTGTAAGTTCTATCAAATCTTTAACTTTATTATCAATTACTATTAGATATTCTAATTGCTTATTTGTAAAATTGTTCTTGTCTATCAAATCAAGATAACCTCTAATTGCTGTTAATGGTGTTCTTAAATCATGAGAAATATTTGTAATAGAATTTTTTAATTCTTGATTTCCTTGTTTATATTCAAGTTCTAACTTTCGTAACTCTTTTAAATTTTTATTTAAACTTGTTGCTAATTTTTTTAAGTTTTTATCATTTGAGAAAACAGTAATTAAATTATTGGTATCTGATTTTAGTATAGTTGATAGCGATTTTTCAATGTTAACAATTTCATTCTTCATTACTATCATTTTTAATAGTAAAAATAGCACAATACCTATTGTTATCAAAAATAAATAAAACCAGATACTCATAAATTCTACTACTCCTTACTTTAATTCTTTTTTATTAAATATAATTAGACCTAATCCAGTAAATGCTACTAAAATCCCTAAAGAATAGATTGGTAATATTTTTAAATTTGGAGCTAACCTTCCTGCTAATTGAAATCCTTGCCCTGCTGGATTTATATCAAGTAATGTTTGATATACTTTTCTTTCTTGTTCACTTGGATATTTAGGATTAGGTATTTCTTCAAATTTCATTTCGCCATTTACTAGAGAAGCACTTTGTATATATTCTGGCATATCTATAATACTAAAACATACCATAGCAAACATCATTAAGCCAAATGCTAATATAATAGAAGTGATAGAAGTAATTGTTTTATTTGAGATTATCATTGCTAGAAATGTAAAAATACTAGAATATGCAAACAGCATTACAAATGTACTACCTATTAATTTTAGAAATGCTAGCATAGGCATTGCAACTCCACCAAATACTGGTGTTCCAGCAATTGCAACTACTATCATACATAAAATATAAAAAAACAAACTTGCAGTAATTGTGATTGCTAAATTGGATAAATATATATTTGTCCTTTTATGACCTATACTAATCTTATTTCTTATTGCTCCATCAGAATATTCTACTCCAATAAATAAACTTGTAAATATAGCAATTACAATTCCTATCATTGTAGCATAATTAAGCATAAGTTGTTCAATCTCTATTACTTTTTCATATTTTTTCATATCACTATATTCTGTATAAATCATTAATAAAGCAAAACCAATACTAAATATAGTGATTCCCCAAAATACTTTATTTTTTCGTAATCTTGTAAAACCTGCATTTAATAATCTAATCATTTTTAACACCTCCAATCAAATTCATATAATAGTTTTCTAAAGATTCTTCTTGCTCGTGAATCTCATCTGCTATTAAATTTTCTTTGGATAAGTCAAAAATCAACTTTGATAAATTTATCTTTCCATAAACATTTATTGTTTGGCTGTCAACTACTTCATAAGAAATTTTATTTTCTTCAAAATATTTAACAAACTCCTTTTGATTACTTACTTTTAGCTCTATTTTGTGTTCTAGTTTTTTCATCAATTCTTGGTTACTTATTTCTTTAATGATAGATCCATTATCTAAAAATCCATAGTGTGTTGCTATTTTAGATAACTCATCTAAATAATGACTCGATATTAAAATCGTAATTCTATTTTCTTTATTTAATTTTAAAATTAATTCCCTAATTTCAATAATTCCTTGTGGGTCAAGTCCGATTTATAGGTTCATCTAAAATTAAAAAGTCTGGATTACTTGCTAAACTAATTGCAATTCCCAATCTTTGTTTCATACCTAAAGAGAAGTTCTTAGCTTTTTTCTTTCCAGTATTCTCTAATCCAACTAATTTTAGTAATTCATCTATGCCATCAAGACTTGGCATACCTACTAATTTAAACTGTTCTATCAAATTGTCTTTTGCACTCATTTCCCCATAAATTGATGGAGATTCAACAATTGCTCCCATTCTTTTTCTAACACTTGCTATGTTTCCACTACAATTATTAGTTCCATAAATTGTGTAGTTTCCGTTTGTAGGCTCTTGTAAACCACAAATAATTCTAATAAGTGTTGTTTTACCTGCACCATTTTTTCCAATTAATCCATATATACTACCATTTTCAATATGAATATTCAAATGGCTCAAAGCTTTAAAATCTTTATATCTTTTTTCAAGATTATTTGTTTCTAATACATATTCCATAATCTTTCTCCTTTCCAAATCAAGTATAAGATAAAAAGGTTAAGAAAACAGTTAAGAAAAAGTAAAGATTTCGTAAAGATTTTAATCACACATTTTAAATCCTATTCCCCATACAGATTCAATATAATTTTCATCACTTACTTTTTTTATCTTTTTACGAATATTGCTAATATGAACTTTTAAAGAACTTTCATCACAATCTTCCGTATCTATACTTATTAAATCCAATAATTTATTTTTCGCAATTACTTGTGTTTTATTTAAAAATAATTGTTTTAAAATTGCATATTCTGTTTTAGTTAAATTTATTTTTTGATGGTTCAAAAGCAAAGTATGATTATCATTTAACAATTCTAAATTTTTATACTTTAATATTTCAGGACTACTTGATTTATTATTCTGTCTTAATTGTACTTCAATTCTTGCAAGTAATTCGTTAGAATCAAATGGCTTTGTGATATAATCATTAGCACCTGCCATTAGACAATTAACTTTATCATCAGATGAAATTTTAGCACTTAATACAATAATTGGTGTATCTTTAACTTTTGATATTATTTCTTCCCCATTCATCGCAGGAAGCATTAAATCTAAAATAATCAAATCATATTTTTCTTTTTCTAATAAAAGAATAGCTTCTGTACCTGAATAAGCATTATAAGTAATATAATTCTGCCTTTTTAACAATTCCTCTATCACATTATGAATGCTAACATCATCTTCTACAATTAGAATTTTAAACACATCTCATACCTCCTCTACAAATTACTATTTGTCTAAAAGCATTTTATCATAAACTTTGGTTAAAGAATACCCTTATAATTTTGAATAAAAACAAAAAGTACTGAAAACTGCTGTTTTCAGTACTTTTATGGTCGAGGTGACAGGGATCGAACCTGCGACCTCATGGTCCCAAACCACGCGCGCTACCAACTGCGCTACACCTCGATATCTTTTTCATACATCGATTATTATAACTCGGCATTGAAAAAAAGTCAATACTTTTTATAAAATATTTATAAAAACATAAAACGCCCAGCAATTGCTGGGCATTTTATGTTTTTTTGCTTTTTTCTCTCAGCTTGCTTTCTGAACCTTTTCATTCATTTCCTGAAAGTACTCTTCCAAGAACTCCAAGTTTTCTTCAGCGTTGCTTACAGTCAAATCGCAAAGCAACTCCCTAACAAGAGAGTCGAATTCCATTTTCATCTCCATTTCTTCGTGAGTTAAAACTTTTTTCTTCTTTCCCTTCTGAGCACTAAAGCTACTAATGGGATAACGTCTTTCTACCTCCTTCATGAACAGATACTGCATAGCTTCACGTGTATTATCTGTTGCTTTCTCCTCATCATCAATCAAATCAAAAGAAACTGTTTTCTTCTTCAGGGTAAGGCAACCATATGCGTAAATTGATTCATCACTGTATCCGCCATTCTTCTTAATGAGTTCAACAGCTCCAATATTTACGCTATTAGCAAGCACATCCTGTAATGTACAAACCTGAATTCTAGCATATGCAGACTTTTTGAGATTTCTATTTCTAATAAGTCTTGCGTTCTCAACTGCATTTCTCAGGCCTGCCATACTTGCTTCCAGTCTACTACCTGTAACATAGTGTGTAAGCATAACCTGTTTGCCGTTATCCAACGTCACCTTCTTCACATCAGATTTGAACAACGTCTCATTATCAACTGTGATAATAGGAGTAGACATATGATAACTAACTTCAAAATTCCTGCCGTCAATTTCAACCATTCTCTGGCGTTCTTCATAGTAAGGCCTTGTATAGCCTGTTCCATATGTACTGTAACTTCTATGAAGTCGCTCATATCTTGCCTGTTCTTCTTCATACTCTGCCTTCAAACGATCATAATCAGGATGGTCATGGTCAATTTTTTCCTCACTACTGATTCGCATAGTTAGATAATATCTGCTGGTGGTAACAATAACTGCATCCTCTTCGGAATCATATGTGTTTTCCACCTCTACACGGATCTTTGAAGGAACAAGTTCCTCAACCTTTTCTTTGTTGATTTTGGTTGCAAAAGTAACCAACTGTTTATGACCACTTCTCCAGCCAGACTTCCATGGAATCATTTTGGGTTTTCCTACAACGCATTTAAGTGGCATTGCATACGTATCACGTACACAAGAACTGTTATCAAGTTGCCTTTCAATACCATCTTCTCCAATAAAGTTACCATACCCGTCATAGACATAAATATTAGTAACCATACCAGTAAGACATGCATTTAAAATAGCATCCCGATCATCATTATGCTGGATATCAACAAGATCTTCCAGCGCCATTCTAAGCTTTTTAATGTGTTCTTTAATCCGATTGAAATTCTTGCGGTTAATACCAATCTCTTTAAAATTGATATATCCCATTTTGTTCAGATTTTCCCACACATCAAGCTCAGCCAGCCAATCGCTGGTACTTTCACCACTAAAATCACTATAACTAACATAGCTGTCTTTTCTACGCTTGTTGAAAATTCCACCCATTTGCAAAATTGCAGCAATAGTCATTACCTGTTCAGTAACACCATATTCTTCTGCCGCAACAATCATCCTGGCAAGCTCCACAGAAACTGGCATTTTAACCATTTTGCTACCAAGCTTTGTAACATTGTTATTAGCATCAGTAGCTCCAAGAGCAATAAGTTTGCTCTTAGCCAATTTGATTGCATTCATATCCGGCTGATGATAAAATTCAAGCTTTTCGGCATCAAGGCCTGCTGATGCCAATTGTAAAACAATCCGGTCAAGGATAGAACGCTGGATCTCCGGAATATCATAATCATCGCGACACTCATATGGATAATCATAGCAAAGAGTATATCTTCCACCCTCAGTTCTACCAGCTCTTCCTTCACGCTGTTTGCTATCAGCTTTGCTGATCTCAACCTCAACTACACCCTCAACACCGGACTCTGCATTGGAAACTTTGGCTTTACCAGTATCAACAACGCTAACACCAGGAATAGTCACACCATCTTGAGCGATATTAGTTGCAACAATAACTTTGGGCTTTCCATAGTTGTCATAGCACTTTTTCTGATCTTCCCACTCAAGTTCGCCATGGAGCGGAAGAATAACGGCATTACATCCTTCTTTCTGAAGATCGCTCATAACTTCTTCCATCTTCTTTTTGCCAGAAACAAAGACAAGAGTGTCTCTTCCTTCTTCAACATACTCAATAATTGTTGGAATGAGCATATGAGCTCCACGATGTTCAACAGCAACAGGATATAGACGTCCAGGAACACTAATGATTTCTGTCTTGCCGCCAAGATAATCTTTAAGCTTTTGTGCATCCATTGTGGCAGACATAATCACAACCTTCGTTTTCCATTGATATCTCATGAATTTGCACCATGCAACCAAAGACTCCATGTTTTGATTCCAAAGGTGAATCTCGTCAATAACGAGAACATTTTCCTTGGTTCCATCAGCCAGAGTAATTGATCTGACAAGCTGAAGCCCATCTGTGCAAAACAGAATCTTACTATCTGAAGAAAAACACTTATCGTAGCCAGTCTTATAACCAACCTCAACTCCAACCGTTACATTCATTTCTTCCGCAACGCGGTAAGATGCTGTTTTCGCCGTCAAAATGCGCGGTTCTGTAACGATAACCTGTGAAAAATCATTCGCCAGGAACTGCGGAATTCTGGTAGTTTTACCACAACCAGTTTGACCTACAACGATAAGAAAATCATTCTTTTTGATAGCATTGACAATAGATACCTCGTACCGATCAATAGGAAGACTAACTTTCATGTTTTTTACCTCCGAAATAATTAATAAAGATTTTAATGTACAGTTTGGTAAATAAATATACCTAATAAAATTATAGCATTTACATTTTTTTTTTGCAAATAATTAAAGTGAGGGAATGCAAATTTGCATTCCCTCACGTAATTATAGCCTTTATCAGACTTTCCGTTTATTTAGATAATTTTACTTTTTTGAAGAGCTCATCAATTTCGTTATTGGAGAGCATTCCTCTTTCAACAAGTGCCTTTGCCAAAACATCAAGATAAACTTTCTTTTCCTTGAGAAGCTTTTCTGTATAATCTCTTGACTCTTTAAGAATCTCATTCATGTGAACATTAATATCTGTAACCATCTGCTCACTAAATAAATTCTCCTGTCCATCTCTGATGAATACTCGATCCTGAGACATATCTTCAACCAATCCATACTGCGTTACCATTGCTTTGGCTACTCTGGTTGCTTTTGCCAAATCAGAAACCGCTCCAGAAGTCAAAGCTTTAGAGTACATTCTTTCAGCAACACGGCCAGCAAGCGAACAAGCAATAGTCTGAATGTAATAATCTCTGTTATTCGAAGGAGTCATATCAGGATCAATCTCGAAAACATTTACTCCCAAATATTCTTCAGCTGGCATAATAGATACTGCAAGTAATACATGCTCAATCAATTCATCAGAAAATCTATGTGCAATATAATGACCTGCCTCATGGTAGGCAGTAGCATATTTGTTCTTTTCACTCATTTTGTCAAACTTCTTTTGATTTACTTTAAAGTTTTCCAAAATATCCTGTTCAGTAACTACTGTTCTGCCTTCAAGCTCTGCACATACCATTGTTTTATCAAGCAAATCCAATGTTCTGTCTGGATTCTTTGTTTCAAAATTGAAACATGCAGCCTTAAAGATAACAGAATCTACTAACTCTCTGGAAATAGTTGTGTGATGAGCTTCCTCAAGCAATTTGATCTGATTTTTAATCATATCATATACTTCATCAGCTCTTGGCTCACGTACTTCAATAGGCTCAAATCTCCGTTTTAACGCAGAATCCTTTGAGAAATACTTTTTGTACTCATCCTCAGTTGTGGCACCTATCACTCTTGTTTCACCACGAGCTAACATTGGTTTCAAAGCATTTGCCAAATCCAAATCACCATCTCTACAAGCACCTGCTCCAAGTAATAAATGGATTTCATCAACAAACAATATACATCTTGGGTTTCTTTCCAAGAACTGAATCAACTGCCTAAAACGCTATTCAGCAGTACCTCTGTACTGAGTACCAGCTACGATAGCATTAACATCAAGACTCAAAACAATACTATCTTTGAACTGCTCAGGACAATTTCCAGTAACGATCATCCATGTAAACTTCTCAACTAATGCTGTTTTACCAACACCTGCAAACCCCACTAAAACTGCATTTCTTTTGGTTCTCTTCATAAGAATTCTTATGAGAGATTTTGTTTCCTCATCCCGTCCACATATATGGCACTCTTTACTGTCAGCAGAATACTTGCCATTGAGAACTGTTAAAAAACTGCATAGCTCTCTTGGTAATTCAAAATCTAACATGATATCACCTCCAAGCTCATTCAGTGTATTCGGAATTCCAATAGTAGGAATATATGTTTTCATGATATGCATAAATTCATCTGGATATAACTCAGAAAATGCTGCAGTTATGTGTGTAATTCCAATAGACTTGGATGCATACTCTTTTTCTGCAATTTCCATTGCCTTATTTAGAATTCGAATAATATCATCATCCAGCAAAAGAGTATCTGGAACATCCTTATCTTCAGTTTCAAGAGTAAATGGAATCGCCAAATATTCTTTATGACCTCTAAACATTTCGTTTAAAAGCTGTGTTCTTTTTTCTTCAATCTCTTTCTCTTTTATTCCTTTGGAAATGAAATAATTGTAAACAGGGGTATTTGGCATCCCACATAAAACAGTAAAAAGAGATTCTTTTGGAACAAGAGGAAATCCCACAGTAGATGCAATCTCCCATGCAGAATATATTGCAAAAATCGCAGTTCCATCAAATTGATACGGCATATTGTACCTCCTTGTGTTTTGAAAAAGTTATTTAGTTATGAAAACATTAAAATTATCTAACTCTAAACGTCACCTCCTATTTTTATGTAAACTTTAAAAGTTAATATGTGTATTTTATAAAGTTTTTTGCTATTTGTCAATAAAAAATAGATAATTAAATAAAAAAATAGTAAAATTTTACTTCTACTATTTTCAAACTTATGTTAATTATTTTCATAACATTTTTTTATTCTATTCCAATATTTTTTCATAAACTCTGGCATATTCTGAGGTTCATTTTCAAAAGAAAACCACCCCAATTCTAATGATTCATCATCATTTATTTTCAATTCTCCATGATATTCAGTTACTTCATATATAGCTGTTATATCATACACCTTATCTCCATTAGGATAAACTCTATATGTTTCTTCACCAGATACTATATCTATTAATTTTAGTGAATCTAAAATTAATCCTGTTTCTTCCTCAAGTTCTCTTTTCGCAGTATCTTCCAAACTCTCACCTAATTCTAAACCACCACCTGGAAATCCCCATTGTTTAAAATCTGTTCTAAGTTGCATCAATAATTCCCTTTTTTCATTAAAAACAATTAATATTGTTCCTGCTGTTAATATTGGGTCATGACCTATAAATTTTCTTAATTTCTCATAATAATTCATAAATTTTACCTCTTTTATTATAAATAGCAGAAATGTTCCTTATTCAGGAACATTTCTACCATTTTAATTTTGGGGAACCTTGCAAAATATTTTATTATTTTTTGCAAGTAGTAAAATATTTTTCATATTTTACTATTAAAATACTAACATGTATTTAATAAAATTTCAAGTATTTTTTTAAATAACAATATTATATTTATTATTTAATAATTTTCTTCTAAGCTTCCAGTCTGAAATATAGCTTTCAACAATATTATAAAACTTTTTGCTATGATTTTGTTCTTTAAAATGAGAAAGTTCATGTATTACTACATACTCTATACATTCTATTGGTGTTTTTATTAAACTTAAATTGAATGTAACTTTATTTTGATATGGACTACAGCTTCCCCATCTAGTTTTTAATTTTTTTATTTCAATTTCTGGTAATTCTTTTCTATATTTTTTTATTAAAAACTCACATGTTTTATAACATTCTTCTTTTAAGAATTTTTCATAATATTTTTGAATATAATTTTTATTTTCAGCATACTTTTCTTTAATATATATATTTATACTTTCATTATCTATTTTTATATCATTACTTTTGCTAGGTATTATATGTAGTTTATAAATTTTACCTAAAAAATATACTTTTCCATTTTCTTCAAATGTCTCTTTTTCAGTTGAATATTCATTTATTCTATTTTGATGTTTAATTATCCAATTATATTTTTCAATTAAAAATTTCTCAGCCATCTCTTTCTTCATTTTTATAGGACATGAAAGATATATATTTCCATCTGGCTTAATTCTTATATTAACATTTTTCATTTTTTTCTTAATTAAATAATATGATATTTCATTTCCATTTATTATAATATAACTTTTCTCCATTTTTTCTCCTTAAAGTAGCACAATTTTATCACATTTCTTACAATTTGAATACATTTATGTAAGGATTATTGACTTTATTAAATAAGTTTGATAAATTATTTTCAATCAATTAGAAAACAATCTATTTAATTAAAACTAATTAAATTATCAAAAAGTGACTATAATAGTTTATAT
>CAORJJ010000034.1:0-14084 GCA_948517135.1 uncultured Clostridia bacterium
AATATAATATAAATAAATCAATGTATGATATTTATTATTTTTATGATAATTCATATTGGAAAGTAATTGCATACCAAAAGTTTAATGAAAATAAAGAATTAATAGATAAAGATATATGTGAAAAATATAAATTTTCTATTTTAAATCAGATAAATTTTCAAAATTTTGATTTAGAATTTGTTAATATAATAAAAAATGAAAAAGGGGAGATTATAAGCATTTATAAAGAAAAACAACTTAATATTCCGCAGAAATTAGAAAATATAAATGTATTTAAAAATCATATTAGTGAGTTAGATATGGAAAAAAGCGAATTTTATATATTAATAAAAAGTAAAGACAAAATATAAATAAATAGTCATAAATTTAGAATATCCAAATATAAATTAGTAAAAGATGATGTGTACAAATTTATAGGAGGATATTTTTTTATGGAGAATTTTGAAATATATCAAGATATAGCTCAAAGAACTGATGGAGACATTTACATAGGAGTGGTTGGACCAGTAAGAACTGGAAAATCAACATTTATAAAAAAGTTTATGGAATTATTGGTTTTGCCTAATATTGATAATGAATATAAAAAGGAAAGAGCTATTGATGAATTGCCACAAAGTGCAAGTGGAAGAACAATAATGACAACTGAGCCTAAATTTATTCCAAACGAAGCAATTGAAATTACTTTAAATGGAAATGTAAAAATGAAAACAAGGTTAGTTGATTGTGTTGGATATTTAGTTAATAATGCAATAGGATATTTAGAAGATGATATGCCTAGAATGGTAAAAACACCTTGGTCAGAAAATGAAATACCATTTGAGACTGCTGCTGAACTTGGAACTAAAAAGGTAATAGTAGAACATTCAACTGTTGGAATTATTATAACTACAGATGGAACTATTACAGATATACCAAGAGAAGAATATGTTTATGCAGAAGAAAGAGTTGTAAATGAATTGCAGGACTTAAATAAGCCTTTTATAATGCTTATGAATTGCCAGAATCCAAACGATCCATATAGTATAAGTATGGCAAATGATTTGTCTAGTAAATATAGTACAACAGTTATTCCAGTAAATTGTTTAAACTTAAATTTAGAAGATATTAATTTAATATTTTCAAAGTTGTTATATGAATTTATGATAGAAAACATTGAAGTAAAATTTCCAAGATGGATTGATGGGCTAGATATAGATAATGAATTAAAGGTTTCATTATTTAATAATGTAAGAAAAACTTTTGAAAATACCAAAAGACTAAAAGATGTAAATGAATGTTATCAAAAATTAGAAGAATGTGATGAAATTAAAAAATCTTATATAGAAGAAATTAATTTGGGAAGAGGTACAGTAAGTGTAAAAGCAGAGTTAAATGATAGTCTATTTTATAATATGCTTACTAAGATTACAGGTGTTAATATAAAAAATGAGGGAGAGCTTTTTTCATGTATATCTAATTTTGCAAAGATAAAAACGGAGTATGATAAAATGTCATATGCAATACATGAGGTTAATCAAAAAGGATATGGAATTGTTACTCCAGGCATAGAAGATTTAATTTTAGATGAGCCAGAAATTGTAAAACAGGGTTCAAAATATGGTGTAAAGCTTAAAGCAAAAGCACCATCAATTCATATGATAAAAATTAATACTGAAACTGAAATTTCTCCTATTGTAGGTAGCGAAAAGCAATCAGAAGATTTAGTAAAATATTTGCTTTCAGGATTTGAAAATGATCCAAAAGAAATATGGAATTCAAATATTTTTGGAAAAAGTTTACATGAATTAATAAATGAAGGTTTGCAAAACAAGTTAGCTAAAATGCCAGAAGAGGCACAATTAAAACTTCAAGAGACGTTAGAAAGAATTGTTAATGAGGGAAGTGGTGGACTAATTTGTATAATTTTATAATATAATAAAAAAGCTCTGAGCAACATTCTCAGAGCTTTGATATTTATATTGGATTTGCATCATAAAATATTTTAAAGAAACTAAATGAATCTAATTTATTATGATTTAGACAATCTAAGAAACAATCTAATTCATAATCATTTTTACAAGCTGCTATAATTGCTGGATCTAAGTTTTTCATATTAGATAATTTTAATGCATAAGTAAGAGCTTTTGAAATTGGTTTACCAGAACGATTTTTAATTAAATTATATGTTTCAGTAAATCTTGCTTTTGATGGATGTTCTCTAAAATTATTTAAATTTAATATAAATTCTTGACTAACAACATCAGCTAAAGAACTATACACATTTGGATAATACTCCATATAATTTCTTAATTCAGATATTCTATAAGGTAAGTAAATGCTATTTGTTTTTTCTGATATGATTAAAACTTTACTTTTTGCTTCTGCTGCTTTTATCATATCAATCATTTGATCAATTGGCATTGTTTCGTCAATTACTGGCTGAATTTTATGTGATTCTTCTATTTCTGTTAATTGCTTTTTCTCTAATAATTTTGTAATATGATTTTGTTCTATATTAGAATCTTTATGATTATGTAATAGTTGATCATCTAATTCATTATTTAATAACTTTGTTAATTCACTATTAAATATATCTTCAGTAGATGATATTTCTTCTAAAGGAGAAGTATATTCATCATTTATTGAAGCATTTGTTGCAAATATTTCTTCAAGAATAGAATCATCTAATTCTGGTAGACCATGATCTTCAATATTTGATTCAGCATCACAAATAGGTGCATTTTCGAATTCTTCATCTAAAATATTTATTTCAGTTTCTCCTGATTCATTAATAGGTTCAGAAACTTCAATATTTTCAATAATATTATCTTCAAATGTTGGTTCATTTATAATAGGAGTGATATTTTCTTCAATTATAGGTGAATTAATAATAGATTCAATAAGTTCTTCCATACTTTTTTCAACAGGAGGTTCTATATTATCAATTTTTTCTGTAATATCTTCTTGAACATCAAATGGTTGAAGAGTTTCTTCTATTACAGTTTCTTCATTTAAAGTATTTTCTTTTATAAGTGAATTAAGTAAAGAATCTTTAGTTTTTTCTTCAATAATATCTTCACTAGTATTAGAATCTTTTTCAATAAGTGATTCTAATAGGTTATTTTGAGTAGGATTTTCAATTATATCACTAACTACATTGTCAACAATTGTTTCTTCAAGAATAGAAGGTGTATCGTAAACAATATCATCAATAACTGTATTGTCTGGTATTTCTTCAATAGAGTTATTTCTATTAAGAATCTCATCAGAAAAAGCAATTTCCTCTAAAAGTTCTAAATCGATATCTTCTACATCAGATTTTTTTGTATTAGGTAATATTTCTTGAAATGAATTTGTAAGAGCAGAAGAAAGATCAAAATTAGTTATACCTGTATCGTAAAGATTTGTTAAAATTTCTTTGAATTCATTTGTTAAGTCATCTATTTTTTGTTTTTTCTCTAATTCATCAGGAGTTAATTCAATTCTGGGTTCTTCTGACAAAGTATTTATATCATTAATTGATAGTGCTGGTATTTCTTCTATAATAATATTATTTTGATTTATATTTTCAGTATTATCATTAATATCAGGAGTTTGAACTTGTTCTGCCACTATTTCATTTATAACTTCTGTTTCAGCTAATTGTTCTGCTACATTATTTTCACCTATAATTTCATTTTCAGTTGCTGATTCTGCTGTATTGCTTTCGTCAATATTATCAACAGTAGAATCTGTATCAAGTTCAACAATATCATCTTCAGAGTCAGAATATATAGATTCTTCATGTTTTTCATTAATATTTTCATCAGTAGAGATAGAAGTAACTTCATTATTAACAGAGAAACTTGCAAGCTCATAATTATTTTCAGAGTTTTCTGTTTCATTTAAAGTATATTTGAAATCATTTTCTCTTATAAAATTATTAAAATCACTATTATCAATATCTAATTTTTTTTCCACTTCTTGAAAAATTTCTGTATATTGTTCAATGTTATTTTTTATATTTGAAAATGCAGCAATATAATATTCTTTTGTTTTTGGTGTTTGTGATTTAGAAGATATAATATCATTTAAGTCATTTTTGATATTAGAAATTTCTAAATTTAATTGTTCTAAAGTTATTATATTATTTGAAATATTTTGTAAAAAATCATTTGCAGTTTCTAATACATTTTTCAAATGCTCATTATCAGAAGATGTATTTAAAATTAGACCAATATTAGTAATTATATCTAGAATTAATTGTTTATTGTTTTTTTGAATGTCAGTTTGTCTTTCTAAATATTTAATACTTTTATCAAATTTTAATATAGGCATATTTAGCATTCTAAACTCTCCTTAACTCCATAAAATACAAAATATAAACGATAAAATAATATATCTATCCTTTATAATAAAAATATTATATCATATAACTAAAAAAAGAAGTATAACAATAATATTAAAACTTTATTACAAAAACAATCTTAAAATGTTAACAAATAGTTCATATTAATATTTTATTAATATAAGGCAAAATATAGAAAAAAACTTTTTTATGTGATATAATACACAAAGTTTTTTAATACTTTATAATAAAAGGAGAGTTATAAACAAAATGAAAAAGAAAAAAAAGATTACAAAAAAGAAAGTTATTATAGCAATAATAATAGTTGTTATAGCAATTTTTATTTTTACAAATGCAAATAAAAATAATAATGAAGAAGTATCAAAACCAGAGATTGAAACAATAGAAAAAAGAACTATTGCAAAAAGTATAAGTGCAACTGGTACAATAAATTCTACTAATACTAAAAATGTTGTATCAACACTTACAGGATCTGAAATACTTTCAGTAAATGTAAAAAAGGGCGATAAAATAAATGTAGGAGATGTTATTTGTACATTTGATACATCAACACTACAACAAAACTTAAATATTGCTCAGGCAAGTCAAAGCACAAGCCAAGCTCAAGCTAACCTTGGTGTTGAATCAGCACATAGAAATTTAAGTGATGCTATTGCAAATAAAAATACACAGGTAAATAACAGTCAACAAGATATAAATTCTGCAAAAACTGCTTATGATAATGCAGTTAATCAATTAAATAATATAAATAACAGTATAGTTGAAAAACAACATCAATTAAATTCATATGCAGGACAACAAGCAGATTTTGCAAGTGTTGAACAAAATTACAATAGTAAGAAAATAAAATTTGAAAATGCAACTAATGAGTACAATGCAAGAAAAGCAGAATACGAAGCAGGTGTATTAAATGGAACAATTATTGAAAATACTCCTGATGCTAATGATAAAAAACAAAATCTAACTGTTTTAGAGTCAAATGTTAAATTAGCAGAAAGTGAATATTTAACAGCACAGACAGAGTATAATACAAAACAAGCAACATTTACACCAGTAAAATCACAATATGAAGCTTTAGCTTCAGAAGTGGCTAGTCTTCAAGCACAAAAAGCTCAAATAGAACCTACAATAAGCCAATTAAAAGCTACATATGATAAAATGATAACAGCTTATAATAGTGTTGTATCTACAGCTGATAGTACAATTGAATCAATGAAAGATAATGTAAAAAATTCTGAACTTGCAGCAAGTTCAAGTTCACTTGCAAGTGCTTCACAAATAAATACACTTAAAGATCAAATTGCAGATGGAGTAGTTAAATCAACAGTAAGTGGTACAGTTACAAATGTAAATGTAAAAAAAGGTGATTTATATACAGGAACTGCAATTGCAACAATAGAAGGAACAGAAGAATTTATTGTAGAAGCAGAAATTGATGAATATGATATTCCAGATATAGAAATTGGAATGAAAGTATTAATAAAAACTGATGCTACTAGAGATGAAGAAATGGAAGGAAGAATTACATATGTTGCCTCAAGTGCAACAAATAACGCAGTGAATGCTGGAATGGCAACAACTGGAACAGCGGTATCAAATGCAACATATAAAGTTGAAATAGCATTAGATTCTGCAAATGATAGATTACGTTTAGGAATGAATGCAAAATTAAGTATTATTACTGAAATGGAAGAAGATGTTTGGTCTGTACCATACAATGCAGTTTATAATAGAGATAATGGCACACATTATATAGAAATTGCCAAAGATGATACAGGAGAAAATAAAGAAGAATTAGATGTAACTTTAGGTATACAAGGAAGTTATTATATTCAAATAAAATCAGATAAATTAAAACCAGATATGAAAGTTGTTTTACCAAAAATTGAAGCAGGAGATTCAATGAATGATTTACTTGAAATGATGGGTGCAGACGCAGGAATGTAGAAAGGAACAAAAAATGAGTTCAATTATAAAATTAGAAAATATAATTAAAAAATTTTATGTTGGTGAACCAAACGAATTAGAGATTCTTCATGGAATTTCTTTAGAAGTTGAAGAAGGTGAATTTGTTGCTATTGTTGGTCCTTCTGGTTCAGGAAAATCAACATTAATGAATACAATAGGAGTTTTAGATAGACCTACTTCAGGAACATATATGTTAGATGGAATAAATGTTGGTGAAGCAGAGGAATCTGAACTATCAGAAATTAGAAATCAAAAAATTGGTTTTGTTTTTCAAACTTATAATTTAATTTCAAAAACTAATGCTTTAAAAAATATTGAATTACCAATGCTTTATGCTGGAATGGAAAGATCAGAAAGATTAAAAAGAGCAAAAGAGCTTTTGGATTTAGTAGAAATGGGTGATAGAGCTAAACATTTACCAGAAGAATTGTCTGGAGGACAAAAGCAAAGGGTTGCCATTGCAAGAGCAATGGCAAATGATCCTGCAATTATTTTGGCTGATGAGCCAACTGGTGCATTAGATTCTAAAACAGGTAGATTAGTTATGGATTTATTTCATAAGTTGAATAAAGAAAAAAATAAAACAATTGTCTTAATAACACACTCAAATGAATTGGCAGGAGAAACAGATAGAATAATATCAATAAGAGATGGAAAAATTATTAGTGTTAAAGATAATAGTAAAAATAAAGAAAAAAATATTGCAAAAAATAGAACTATAAATACTGCTGAAGAAACTGTAGAAGTTGAATTAGATGAAAAAGAAAAAAATGAAAATAATACTCAAAAACAAGAAAAATCTAGTGAAGAAAAAAATACTAATGAAAAAAAGAAAAATAAATCAAAAAAGAATGAAGGAGGAAAGAACTAATGCTACTATTAGAAAATATTATACTTGCTATAAATAGCCTTCTTTCAAATAAAATGAGAGCATTACTTACAATGCTTGGAATTATAATTGGTATTGGTTCTGTTATTGCAATTATTACAGTTGGGGATTCATTAACTCTTTCTGTTTCAGAAAACATGCAATCAATGGGAGCCAATAATGTATATGTAATGTTAAATCCTAGAAAAGATGCTGAAGAAGAAAGTGTAAGAATAGATGGTGCTAAATTTGGAAAACTTCCAAGTGATAGTATGTACATAAATGATAGTGATTACATAACAGAAGATATGATTAAGGAAATGATAGAAAAATTTCCAGACGATATTTATGCAATAAATGCACAATATTGGGCAGGAAGAGGAACTGCAAATTTGGGAAATAATTCTGCAAGTATTACTTTATATGGAAACAGTGTTGGTTATTTTGTTACAAATAAATTAGAAATGCTTGGTGGAAAAATGTTTTCAGAAACAGATTATAGTGAGCAAAAAAATGTTGCAATAGTATCAGATAAATTAGTAAATAAATTATTTGATGGGAATGTAAATAATGCATTAGGAAAAGATATTGAAATTAGTATTGATGGTAAGATGCAAAGTCTTACTATTATAGGTGTATATGAAAATCAAGGTATGGCAATGATGGGAATGGATATGTCTGGTGGAGATAATGCAACTACTGATTTATATGTTCCTTTAAAAACAGCAATGAACTTTACTCATGAAACAAGCGGATATACTAATTTTCAAATTATAACAAAAGTTGGTACAGATGCTGAATTATTAGCAAAAAAAGTTGAGACATTTTTTGAACCATATTATGCTAATAATAGAACTTATGAAATACAAGCAGTTACAATGGGGTCAATGGTGTCAATGCTTACAGATATGCTTTCAACAATTACACTTGCAATATCAATAGTTGCAGGAATTGCGTTAATTGTTGGTGGAATTGGAGTTATGAATATAATGCTTGTTTCTATAACTGAAAGAACAAGAGAAATTGGAACTAGAAAAGCTTTAGGAGCTAAAAATTCGTCAATTAGAACTCAGTTTATAGTAGAAGCTATGATAATTTGTTTAATTGGAGGAGCAATTGGTGTAATGCTAGGAGTAGGTGGAGGAATACTTGCTTCAAAATTATTAGGTTATCCAGCAAAACCTTCAATTTCAGGAATTATAACATCATTAGTATTTTCAATGTCAATCGGTGTATTTTTTGGTTATTACCCAGCAAATAAGGCAGCTAAAATGAATCCGATAGATGCTTTAAGATATGAATAATGAATTATAAAAAGGAATAAAGAATGAATGAAAAAATAGGATTTACAATTGGAAAGTTTGCTCCTTTTCATAAAGGGCATGAATATTTGATTGAGACAGCTTTAAAAGAGATGGACAAAGTAGTAGTTGTTGTATATGATACAGATGTTATAAATATTCCAACAGAAAAAAGAGCAGAGTGGATTAAGGATAAATATCCAAATGTTGAAATAAGGTTTGCTCATAATCCACCAATGCAATATGGATTAGACAAAGAAAGTGTAAAAATACAAATGGAATATTTAACTAAAATTGTTGGAGATATACAACCCACACATTTTTATAGTAGTGAAAAATATGGAAAAAGTGTTTCTGACTATATGAATATTGTAGATAGGCGTGTAGATAATGAAAGAAAAACAAATCCAATAAGTGCAACAGAACTGAGAAAGAATTTGGAAGAAAAAAAGAGTTGGATAGGAAACAAGGTTTACTTAGATTGCAAAAATAATTTAAAAACTGACCAATTATTCTAATGGAAAAAAACTTTTATTAGATGTATAATATCTTATAGATATATGATAAGTTGGAGGATTTATATGAAGGAAACGTATTATGAAAATGTAAGAAAAATCACAGATTTTAAAGATTTATTAAATCAAACAGTAGAACTTTATGGTGATAGACCAGCATTCAAATTTAAAAAAAGAATGTATAAAAAAGGGGAAACTCCTGAATTTTATTCAATGTCATATAAAGAATATAAACATGAAATTGATTGCATAGGAACAGTATTGAATTATTTAGGGATTAATAATGATGAAAAAGTTGCACTAATAGCAAAAGATAGATATGAATGGACTGTTAGCTATTATGCAGTTACAACAGGAGATAAAATAATAGTTCCTTTAGATAAATCTTTACCAGATAATGAAATAATTTCACTAGCAGAGCGTAGTGAAGCGAAAGCAATATTTTTCGAAGAAAAATATTTGGATATTATGAAAAAAATTAGAGATGAAAAATTATCTTCAATTGAGATTTTTATATGTTTTGATTTAGAAGAAGATAAAGATGGATTTATTTCTTATAAAAAAATAATAGAAAAAGGAAATGAACTATTAGAAAAAGGTGATAGAAGTTATTTAGATACTGAAGTTGACTCAGAAAAAATGACAATAATGTTATTTACTTCAGGAACAACTTCAATTTCTAAAGCTGTAATGCTTTCTCAAAAAAATATTTGCTCTAATGTTATGGATTTACTTAAAGTTATAAAATTTGATGAAAATGATGGTATGCTTGCTCTTCTTCCTTTTCATCATACATTCCAATCAACAATAAATCATGTTGTAGTATTTATTGGTGGATATATGTGCTTTTGTGATGGATTAAAATATATTCAGCAAAATCTTTGTGAATATAAGCCAACAGTACTTGTATGTGTTCCTTTAATATTAGAGAGTATATATAAAAGAATAATGAAAAATATAGAAAAGCAAGGAAAAATAAAACTTGTTAATAATATGATAAAAGTTACTAATGTTTTAGACAAAATTCATATAAATTTAAAAAGAAAAGTATTTAAAGAAGTACATGAAGCCCTTGGAGGAAATATTAGATTAATAGTAAGTGGTGCAGCAGCAATGGATGAATCTCTTGCAAAATCTTTATCAGGACTTGGACTTCAAGTATATCAAGGTTATGGTTTAACAGAAACATCACCAGTAATTGCTGTTGAAAATGATCATGCAATAAAAAGCGGAACTGTTGGAAAAGTATTACCATCACTTGAATTAAAAATTGAAAACAAAAATGAAATGGGAATTGGAGAAATTGTAGTTAAAGGACCTAGTGTAATGTTAGGCTATTATAAAAATAATAGTGCAACAGAAGAAGTTTTTGAAGGAGAATGGTTCCATACTGGTGATTTAGGATATGTTGAAGATGGTTTTCTTTATATAACCGGAAGAAAAAAGAATGTTATAGTTCAAAAAAATGGTAAAAATATTTATCCAGAAGAATTAGAAATTTTAATAAGTCATATACCAGGAGTAAAAGAAAGTATGATTTATGGAAAACCAACTCAAGATGGTGATTTAGATGTTTGTGTGAAAATTGTTTATGATAAAGATGCAATGAAAGATATTATTGGATATATTCAAGAAAAAGAAATATATGATCATATGAAAAAATATGTATCAGAAATAAATAAAAAGATGCCACCATACAAACATATTAGAGACATAATAGTAACAGATGAAGAAATGATAAAAACAACAACAGGGAAAGTAAAAAGACATGAGGAAATAAAAAAGATATTGTGAAATATGTGTGAAAAATGTAAAAAGTGCTTTATTAAAGGCACTTTTTTTTGTATAATTGAATAGATTATTTTATGACAAATTTGTCAGAAAGAGAGAAAAAAATGAATAACATATTTGGTTTAGTTGTTTCTATTGCTTTTATTGCAGTAATAATGTTATCAGGAAGATTATTTGAAAAAGCAGGAAAAGAGGCAAGCAGAAAATTTATACATATAATGCTTTCAAATTGGTGGATTATAGCAATGGTTTTCTTTGAAAATGCATGGATTGCTGCTTTGATGCCAGCAATATTTGTTGTTATAAATTATGCTTCATATAAAATGAATTTAATCAAAGTTATGGAAAGAGAAGCTGGAGATGAAAATAAAGAAAGTATGGGAACAGTATATTATGCTATTTCTTTATTGGTATTGTCATTAATTACTTTTGGACCACTAAAAAACCCATTAATCGGTTTATGCGGAATTGCTGTTATGGGTTATGGAGATGGATTGGCAGCTGTAATAGGGCAATCAGTAAAAAGTCCAGAGTATAAAGTTTTTGGAAATAAAAAAACAATTGCAGGTTCTATGACAATGTTTTTTGTAACTTTATTAATAATAGCAGGTTTTCTGCAATATAGTGCATCTGAATATATTGCAATAAAATCAATATTAATAGCTTCATTAATGACAGTTATAGAAGCAATTTCAATAAAAGGTACAGATAATATAACAGTACCACTATTAACATCATTAATGGCATTTTTGATGTTATAGAGATTAAATTATAGGGAAGTTGAATTATGATTTTAGAAAAAGTAAATTATCCAGAGGACTTAAAGCCATTAAATATTGAGGATAAAAAGATTTTGGCAAAAGAAATAAGAGAAAAAGTAATAAAAACAGTATCAGAAACAGGAGGTCATCTTGCTTCTAATTTAGGAGTTACAGAACTTACAATAGCACTTCATTCAGTATTTAATACACCACTTGATAAAATTATTTGGGATGTTGGACATCAAACATATGTACATAAAATTTTAACTGGTAGAAAAAATAAATTAGATTCTTTAAGAAAAATGAATGGAATAGCAGGATTTCCAAAAACAACAGAAAGCGTATATGATAATTTTAATACAGGTCATAGTAGCACATCAATATCAGTTGCAGTAGGTATGGCAAGAGCAAGAGATATAAAGGGAGAAAATAATAAGATTATTGCAGTTATTGGTGATGGGGCATTAACTGGTGGTATGGCACTAGAAGCATTAAATGATGTTGGTAGTAGTAATACTAATATGATTGTTATTTTAAATGATAATGAAATGAGCATATCTAAAAATGTTGGTGGAATTTCGATGATGCTTTCAAAACTAAGAACAAAAAGTGTATATGTAAATAGTAGTTTGAAAGGTAAAAAAATCATTGGAAGAATTCCACTTATAGGAAAAAAAGTTGTAAAATTAGTTCAAAAAACAAAAAGAGGAATAAAACAATTAGTAATTCCAAAAATGTATTTTGAAGATATTGGTTTTAGATATTTAGGACCTGTTGATGGTCATAATATTGAAAAACTTGAAGATATATTTAAAATTTGTAAGGAACAAGAAGGACCAATTTTAGTACATGTGTTAACCAAAAAAGGAAAAGGCTATAAACCAGCAGAAGTAAATCCAGATAGATTTCATAGTACATCAAAGTTTAACATTGAGACTGGAGAAAAGTTAAGTAAAGGGAAAAAAGATTATTCTAAAGTATTTGGAGATAAATTGGTAGAGATTGCAAAAGATAATAAAAAGATTGTTGCAATAACAGCTGCGATGACTGATGGAACAGGACTTACAGAGTTTGCAAAAAAATTCCCAAATAGATTTTTTGATGTTGGGATTGCAGAGCAACATGCAGTGGGGCTTGCAGCTGGAATGTCTAAATCGGGACTAATACCAGTTGTGCCACTATATTCTTCATTTATTCAAAGAGCATATGATCAATTAGTTCATGATGTTGCTATTCAAAATTTACCTGTTGTAATTTGTGCAGATAGAGCAGGTATAGTAGGAAATGATGGAGAAACTCATCAGGGATTACTTGATATGGCATTTACAAACACAATTCCAAATTTTAATATAATGGCTCCTAAAGATTTTAACGAGTTAGAAAATATGCTAGATTTTGCAATTAACTTAAATAAGCCAGTATTAATAAGGTACCCACGTGGTGGAGAAGAGATTTCTTTTGAAAAATGTGATGAAATTAAATATGGAAAAGCAGAGGTTTTAGAAGAAGGAAAAGATATTGTAATAATTGCTATTGGAAAAATGGTTTCAAAAGCTATACAAGTTTCAGAAGAATTAAAAAATTATGGAATCATTTCAACAGTTATAAATGCAAGATTTTTAAAACCATTTGATAATGATACAGTTTTAAAAAAAGTAGTTGGTGCAAAAAAAGTTATAACAATAGAAGATGGAACTGTTATTGGGGGACTTGGAGACCTAGTTGAACAATTACTTTATGAAAATAAAATTGATGTCGAGTTTGAAAAATTTGCTTATCCAGATGAATTTATTAAGCATGGAAGTGTTAATGAAATTGAAGAAAAATATGGATTAGATGTAGGAAGTATTGTAAAATGTTTGAAAAATCAAGAGAAAAATATAAAGATAGTGAAAACAAATTACTAATAGCTAAAGTTACTGATAAATATGAATTTTGTAAAAGCAAAAATAAAATTACTTTTACAGATTTTTTAGATATTTCTAGTTTAGCAATTATAAAGAAAATGCTTAGTGAAGAAAAAGTTAATAATTATATAATTTATGGAGGAAGAGAAGAGGCAGATAGAAATCTTGTAATCTTTTATCCAGAAAAGTTTTCAAAAGAGATGGTAGAAAAAAATTATAGCAAAATTTTAGAAGTTATAAGAATAAAATTGCCAAATAATATTACTTATGAACATAGGGAGTTTTTAAGTGGTATAATGAAGTTAGGAATTAAAAGAGAAAAATTTGGAGATATATTAGTAACAGATATTGGTGCTGATATTATATCTTTGTGTGAAGTATCTAAATATTTAAAAGAAGGACTTCAAGATTTGACTAGATTTAGAAAATCACTTATTAGCATAGAAAATATAAATGATATTAAAAATATAGAAAATGAATATGAAGACTTAAACATAATTATTTCTTCAATGAGACTTGATAATTTTGTATCAGAACTTGCAAAATGCTCTAGAACTAAAGCAAATGAAATTATTGAAGCTGGAAGAGTTTTTGTTAATTCAATTAATGAATTTAAAATTTCCAAAAAAATAGAATTAAATGATAT
>CAORJJ010000034.1:14094-16182 GCA_948517135.1 uncultured Clostridia bacterium
ATGATATAATAACAATTAGAGGAAAAGGAAAATTTATTTTTGAAGGAATAGGAAAAGAAACTAAAAGCGGAAAATTGTTGGTAAATATAAAAAAATATAAATAGGGAGGTAATAATGATTAATATAAAAGATGAAATTATGCTTGCAACTGATGCTAGGACAAAAGCATATGCACCACATTCAGGGTATACTGTTGGTGCAGCGTTGAGATGTAAAAATGGAAAAAGATATTATGGATGTAATATTGAAAATGCTGGAATTCAAAGTATTTGTGCAGAAAGAACAGCCTTTGTAAAGGCAATATCAGAAGGTGAAAGAGAATTTGATTGTATAGTTGTAATTGGTGGGGCAAAAGATAAAGCACCAGAACAATGTTTGCCTTGTGGATATTGTAGACAATTTATGAGTGAATTCGTAGATGAAAATTTTAAAATATATACTGTATATGATAAAAAAGTTGAAGAATATACAATGAAAGAATTGTTGCCATATGGCTTTAAATTATAAATTTAGATAATTAACAAAAATAAAAACGAGTTATTAAAATAACTCGTTTTCATTTTACTAAAATTTATTATCTTTCTTCATCATCTACACTTCTATTATTTTGAGAAGATGTATTGTTTTTTTCAGGAAAATCTGATTTTATTGAAGATGATATAATTCCAAATAAATTGCCATCTTTATAATTTAATTCTACTGCAGAAAGATGTTTCATAAAATCAAGACTTTTACTATAACCTTTTAATATATCTTTTACATCTTTTCCATTTTCAATATAATTACCAGGTGAAGAAAAAATACTTTTTATATCGCCATATGAACCATCAATATCATATTCATGTTCAAATACATTTTCCATATCATGTGAAGAAAATAAACTTGCAGTAGAAAAATTAGTAACTCTTTCTTCTTGTTTATTACCTTCAGCATCAGTATATGTTATTATAATAGCTCTGTATGGTGCATCTGGATCTTGATAATTGTAATAATGTTCAACATTAACATCTTTTGCTTCTGGATGAACTTCCAAAAATGATGGTGTTAATTTTTCTTGAATAATATCATCAAATAAATCATCTAAAGTAGAACCAACATCACGTAATTGATCCTCTGTTGGGATTGTACTTTGTTCTTGTAATTCTTTCAATGTTTGTTCAATATTTTGAATTGAATCAACAGTTTCATTAGATAAGTCTGATTTATATCCATTTTCACTTAAAGTATCTATATTTAGACTATTATAATCATGAGCAGTTTTTATTTGAGAAGTAATACCAGCAGCTGCTCCAATTGCTACCATAGCTGCAAGAGAAAGTGCTAGTCCTTTGGGATTTTTTGCAAAAAATCTATAACCTGTTTCTTGAATTATATTAGGATGTTTTGAATATTCTAGGCGTTCTGCTGTTGTATCTATCTGACGAGCATTTTGTTTTGTTGTTTCCATTAATTTTTCCATAGTAGTAAAACCTGAAATATTGGCACCAAATTGCTCAGGAGCAAGCTCTAATGAAATAGGTAGCCCATCTAAATGAGAAGCATCTATGCTTTTTATTGTTTTTATTGCATTATGACTTTTTATATAATAATTATGACCAATATATGATGCTGAGTGTGCTGAAATTTCTTTATCAAAATTTTTTGTTTCTTTTGATGTTTTTCTCATATATTTAGAATAATTATCTAAAGCATCTTGGTAAGGTGGTCCATCTTCACAAAAAGCATCTGCAAGTATAGCAGCACCATCTTTAAATTGGCGAAGCTTTTTGCATTGTTCAGCATATTCTTTAAATATTTGTGATTCAGTATGTTGAAATCTAGCACCTTGATAAGTTTCTGAAAATATGTAATTATTTTCTTTTTCTAAAAAACTTAAATCACCACTTGACGCTAAAGTTAAATATTTTGAATATCTTCTTTGAACATCTAAAGAAGTTGCTCTAGGTCCTAATTTCTTAGCTAAAGCTTGATAACATTCACATAATGTTGCATAACAGTTTAATTGTTCTGAATATAAAGCTTTTGAGCAAAGCATTATTCTTTTATTTGTATTTAATTTCATATACAAAACCTCCCATAATATAGTTC
>CAORJJ010000034.1:16192-19292 GCA_948517135.1 uncultured Clostridia bacterium
TTATATAATAGAATTATAAAATAAACTATAATGTTACAGAAAAGTAATAAAAAAATAAAGTTCATGTAAAACGAAAATATTAGTTACAAAAGTAGGAATAAATCTTAGAAAATAATTGACAAAAAAATGATTTTAATAGATAATAATTATTATGATAACAGAAGAATTAAATTTTAAAAAATACGAAGGAGGAATATATAATGTATATATTCAATAGAGTAACAGTTGTTCCACAACTTCCAGCGAGAATAGCAAAACTTTCAGAAATTGCTAATAATTTATGGTGGTCTTGGAATTCAGAATTTTTAAGATTATTTAAAATAATAGACAACGATTTATGGGAATGTAGCGAAAAGAATCCAGTTAAATTTTTAAAAATGATTAGTCAAGAAAGAATTGAAGAAATTGTTAATGATCAAAAATTCTTAAAAGAATATGATAAAGTTGTTAACAATTACGATAGCTACATAAATAGCTCAGATACTTGGTTCAATAAAAATTATCCAAATAATAAAAATGATTTAATTGCATATTTTTCTGCTGAATATGGCTTAGATGAAATATTACCAATATATTCAGGAGGACTTGGAATTCTATCAGGTGATCATTTAAAATCAGCAAGTGATTTAGGATTACCTTTTGTTGCTGTTGGATTATTATATAAAAATGGATATTTTCATCAAAGAATTAATTCTCGTGGAGAACAATGTTCAGAATATCATAATATTGATTTATATAATTTACCTATAAGTACTGTAAAAGATAATATGGGAGATGATTTAATAATTGATATTCCAATGGATGGAAGAACATTATATTTAAAATTATGGCAAATAAATGTTGGTAGAATAAAACTTTATTTAATGGATTCTGATATAGAAAAAAATGATGAAGACTTTAGAGGAATTACACTTCGCTTATATGGTGGAGATAAAGAAATGAGAATTCGTCAAGAGATTGTTTTAGGTATGGCTGGAGTTAAATTATTAAAAACTTTAGGTTATGAACCTTCTGTATATCATATGAATGAAGGACATTCATCATTCTTAATATTAGAATTAATAAAAAATATAATGAAAGAAAAACAAATTTCTTTTGAAATGGCTAGAGAAATAGCAACAGTAAAGACTGTATTTACTACACATACACCAGTTCCAGCTGGAAATGATATATTTGATTTATGGTTAGTTGAAAAATACTTTAATGGATTTTGGGATACTCTTGGAATTTCTAAAGAAGAATTTTTGAAAATGGGTATGCCAGGAGAAGATTTAGAACCTGGATTTAATATGGGAATTCTTGCATTAAAAGTTGCTGGTAAGAAAAATGGTGTAAGTAAATTGCATGGTGAAGTTTCAAGAGAATTGTTTAGTGATGTATGGCCAAACATTGCAGAAGATGAATCACCAATTACTTATGTAACAAACGGTATTCATACTTGTTCATGGCTTGCACCAAATATAAAAGAACTATTTAATGAATATTTACCACCATATTGGCAAGATAAAATTGAACTTGATTCAACATGGGAGAAAATTGATACTATACCAAATGATAAATTATGGGCAGAACATATTGCAAGAAAAGAAAAATTGATGGGTGTTTTAAAACAAAACATTACAGATAGATATGTTAATAGTGGAATTGGATATGATCAAATAGCAGAAGTTGTTAATAAATTAAATCCAAAAGCTTTAACAATTGGATTTGCAAGAAGATTTGCAACATATAAAAGAGCAACATTAATATTTAAAGATATAGCAAGACTTACACAAATATTAAATGATGAAAAAAGACCAGTTCAATTAGTGTTTGCTGGAAAAGCGCATCCTGCTGATAAAGAAGGTCAAGACTTAATTAAATATATACATGAAATATCTTTAATGCCACAATTTAAAGGAAAAATATTCTTAGTTGAAAATTATAATATTGGAGTATCAAGATATTTAATAAGTGGTGTTGATGTGTGGCTAAATAATCCTAGAAGACCAATGGAAGCTTCTGGTACATCAGGAGAAAAAGCATCAGTAAATGGTGTTGTAAACTTTAGTGTATTAGATGGATGGTGGTGTGAAGGATATGATGGAACAAATGGATGGACAATTGGAACTAATGCACAGTATGATTCATATGAAGAACAAGATAAAGCTGATAGTAACAGTTTATATCACACATTAGAAAATAAAATTATTCCAGCATACTATAATCAAGATGAAAATGGAGTTTCTAAAGAATGGTTAACATACATGAAGAACTCAATAAGAACAACAGGTGGAAAATATAGTACAGCAAGAATGGTTACAGACTATGTAAATTATCTTTATATGCCACTTTGTAATTTGAAAAAAGCTTACTTTGATGATTTAGAAAGAGTTGGTAGATTTACAAAATGGAAACAAAATGTAAAGGAAAATTGGGATAGAATTGAAATAAAACAAGATAGAAATGTTGATAATGCTAAATTAGTAGCAGGAACACAAATAACTGTTAATTGTGAAGTTTATCTTCCAAATATAGATGAAGCTAATACAGATATTCAAGTATATTTCGGACAATTTTTGGATAATGGAAGTGTTAGAAATGTTTATACATGTACAATGAATAAGATTTCTGAAAATTTAGAAGAACATAGATATAATTATGAAGCTGTAATAGATTTAAAAACTGGTGGTAACTTTGGATATACTTTTAGAGTTATGCCAAAACATGAAATGTTAATGGATTCGGAAAACTTAAATTTAGTTAAATGGATAACAAAATAAAAATAAAAAGAATGCATTTTATTTATGCATTCTTTTATTTTTTAAAAAAATTTTAAAAAAAGTATTTACAAAGTAAAAATATGATGTTATAATTCCAAACAAGTTAAATATTTTAACTGTATTTAATAATCTAAAAAAATAAATGCCGTTCTGGTATTTATAGATTTCCAAAATATAAAATTAAATATTAAAATTAAACTTTTTTTGTTGCGCCCCCAAGCACGGAAAATTTATAAAAATTCAAGTGATAGTTTGTTTTTTATGCCCCTAAATAAAAACATAAAAATATATTCTTTTTTAATGCAGTTTTAATATTTAACTTAAATTTTATAAAAAGG
>CAORJJ010000034.1:19302-20498 GCA_948517135.1 uncultured Clostridia bacterium
GTTTAATGAAAGTTAATAAAAGAGTAATAGGAGTATTAATTTGTATATCATTAGTTTTAACAATGTTTTTAGCTGGTTACACTTTTGCTAGATATTATAAATCTATAAACATAGGTTCTGTTCAAAAAAGTATAGCTAGATGGAATTTTAATTCTAAAAATTCAGGTGCAAATGTAAATTTATCAACAGAAAAGATTGCTCCTGGCTCTAGCGGTCAATTTGAAATTGAAGTAGATGCTACTGATTCTGAGGTTCCAGTTGAATATCAAGTTATCGTAGAAAATGAAATGAATATTCCAAGAAATATGAAATTTTATGCAGAAACAAAAGATGAAAAAGGAAATAGTGTAAAAACAGAAGAGAAAAATTCATTCTCTCAAATAGCAGTTGAAAGTTTAAATGGAATAATTCCTGTTGAAGTTAATAATCAAAAAAGAATAGTAGTTGTTCATTGGAATTGGCCTTTTAATGAAACAGATGAGACATTGATAGATAGCGAAGATGGAACTTTAGATCTGAACAATAAAAGTTCGTCTTTAGAATGTGGTTTTAATATCCAAATAATTGGAAAACAAGCCAATGTATAAGCAAAATTACCTTTCTATACAAGTACAAAAGATGATTATTGCCAATAAAATCTTATAAAACTTTATATATTAAAAGCAGAGGGAGTTATAAAACCCTCTGCTAAGAATAATTAAGCTATATTTTTAGCAGAAGGTTTTAACATCTAAAGGAGGAAAATGAAAATAAAAATTTTATTAAGCATTATATTAATTATCTTTATAGTAACTATAAGTTTAAATATATTTTATTCAAAAATAATTTTAAAAGAGGAGCTAATAAAAATATTTGGAAAATCATTTTTAATAGTTACTTCAGGAAGTATGGAGCCAGAGATAAATAGTGGAGAATTAATAGTAATTACAGAAGACAAAAATTATAAAAAGAATGATATAGTTACATATAAAGATATAGATAATTCTTTTGTAACTCATAGAATTGTAAGTGAGACAGTAAATGGATTCATTCTAAAAGGTGATGCAAATAATATTAATGATGAAGAAGTTTTAATATCAAATATAAAAGGTAAAGTTATTTATCATTCTAAATTATTTGGATTTTTTATAATGTACATTTTAAAACCATTAGTTATAATTTATGTAATATTATTTATAGTTATAAATATATTTTTC
>CAORJJ010000035.1 GCA_948517135.1 uncultured Clostridia bacterium
ATATATTTTTCTATTTTAAAAGTAAGGAAGTGAATTAATGAATTGTTATAATAGAAAATTAATTTTTAAAATTTTAATGCTTATAGTCTTAGCTTTATTAATTTTTACAACAAGTTTTAGAAGTGGAGAAAAGTTTTATACATTAAAAAATACATATTTTGCTGAAAGTCAGAGCAAGATAAAAAATGGTCTTGCAAGATGGAGATTTGAAGCAAAAATAAAATATTAAAATTATGTTGACATAAGTGGAAAATGCTGTTATACTAGCTTCGTTGTAAATGTTGGTAGCACTATTTTTTTTGAATAGTGCGTGTGTGAAGAAAGGAGAATATATATGCCAGGATACTATATTCATTATGCAGCATGTAAACCTGAAGCTCGGGAGAATTTAACTTTTTTGCGTGGTGTAGAAGCCCCAGATATTTTGAAAAAACATTTTAGAATGTATGGGGAAGATGGAGCTCGCGAAAAGTATAACTCTATGAAAACACTGGAAATGCCAGATTATGAAGTTCTTATAAATCGGATTGTGCAGAAAGAGAAAATTGGAAGTTTTGAAGGCTTGCATTATGGTGTAAGTAGTCAACCAGGAGTATGGGAATTTTGGAAAGATTTGTCTAAAGAAGATAAGACAAATGCTTTTTACAAAGGATACTTTTGGCATTTACTTACAGATTTGTTGATATATAATCTGCTTAATATTGATGAGAAATTCAAATGTGTTATTGAGCAAAACAATGGAAGTATGGATATTGATGAACTGAGAAAGATTGAAACACAGAAATTGCACGATGATTGGGATAGACTGAATGCACGTGTACGTGACAGGTATCCTGATGTTGTTCTTTCGCCAGAAGTTGATGAACTTGGAGTTGTAGACTTCATTGAAGGTGGGAAATTTGTATATGTGGAACCGCAGAAGATTTTTAAAGCGATTTCTATTCTTAGAAATTTTGATCCGCTTACCACAGAATTCAGGACTGTTGCTGTGGCTGTTTCCCCATTACTTAGGAAGTAGTCATAGTATTAAAGCATAAATATATTGGACTTCTCCCCAGAAACTATGTATGGTTTCTGGGGATTTCTTTTTTTCTAACTAAAAACGATATTAATTGCTTACTAGACTTTTTTTTCTTTATTTGATATAATATCAAACAAAGAAATTTTGTAGGAGATAATTATGTTATTTGATACACACAAAATGAAAGTATATGCTTTTGTAGGGCCTTCTGGAACAGGAAAAAGTTATAGAGCACAGATGGTTGCTAATGAAAGAGGAATCAATTTTATAATAGATGATGGACTTTTAATTAGTGGAAACGAAGTATTAGCTGGAATATCTGCCAAAAAAGCTCCAACTAAAATTGAAACTGTAAGAAATGCATTGTTTCAAAATGAAGATAGGAAAAAAGAAATACAAACAGCAATAAAAAAGAAGAAACCTGAAAGTATCTTAATACTTGGAACTTCTGATGAGATGGTAAGTAGAATTGCAAGTAATTTAGGATTTCCACCAATTTCTGAAACTATATATATAAAAGATGTTGCAACAGAAGAAGAAATGGCAACTGCTAGAAATGTGAGAGTTACTCAAGGGAAACATGTTATACCAGTTCCAACATTTGCAATAAAAAAAGATTTTTCAGGTTATTTATTAGATCCGCTTCAAATATTTAAGTCAACAGGAAAAGGAAATGTTCCATATATTTCTGAAAAATCAATTATAAGACCTACATTTAGTTATATGGGAAATTTTAAAATTTCAGATACAGTATTTAAACAAATTATAGATTGTGTTGCAGACAGGACCAAAGGGGTAAATAAAATATATAGAACAATAGTAAAAAAACATGAAGGTTTTAATGACGGAATTTATATTTATATAGAAGTTATAATAGAATTTGGATATAATATTAATGAAACAATGCTTTTATTAAAGAAGAAAATAATAAGAGAAATTGAGAATTTAACAGCTATGAATGTGCTTAGTATGGAAATTATTGTAAAAGGTGTAAATTATAATAAAGATAATAAAAACTCTAAATAATTTGAAATAAAGGGAGAAAGTAAAATGTCATTTATAGTAGCAATAGATGGACCAGCAGGAAGTGGAAAAGGCACAATAACAAAATTAGCAGGAAAAAAACTAAATTTAGTAAACATTGATACAGGAGCAATGTATAGATGTGCAAGTCTTTACATGATAAGAAATAATATTAAATTAGATGAAACAGAAAAAATTGCAGAAATGTTAAAAAATATAAAAATCAAACAAAACAAAATTGATGATATAGATAGATTTTTTCTTAATGGAGAAGATGTTTCTAGTTTAATAAGGGAAAAAGAAGTAAATGAAATTGTTTCTCAAGTTTCACATATAGTTATAGTAAGAGAACGTATGGTGGAATTGCAAAGAGAGATGGGGAAAAAATCTAATATAATAATGGAAGGAAGAGATATTGGTACAAATGTATTTCCAAATGCAGATGTAAAAATATATTTAGATGCTACTGCAGAAGAAAGAGCAAATCGTAGAATGAAACAAAATGAAGAGAAAGGCATTAAAATGAGTTATGAAGAAATTTTAGAAAATATAAAATTTAGAGATAATAATGATAAAACAAGCCCAGTAGCTCCATTAAAACAAGCCGACGATGCTATATATGTAGATTCTACTAATATGACTATTGAAGAAGTAGTAGATAAAATTGTGGAAATAGTAAAATCAAAAGGAAAAGGTGAATAATGAAAGAGTTTTTTAAAAAGATAGGAAGAGTATTTGTAAGAGGTTGTATATATACATATTGCAAAATCGTATATAGAGTAAAAATAATAGGAAAAGAAAATGTACCAGTAGAAGGTCCAGTAATATTTTGCGGAAATCATAGAACTTATTTAGATCCACCATTAATTGTTGTAACTGCAGGAAGACATATGAGATTTATGGCAAAGGAAGAATTGAAGAAAAATCCATTATTTGCATTATTAGGAGTTCTTTTTGAAGGGATTTATGTAAAAAGAGATTCAAAAGATATATCATCTTTAAAAACAGCATTAAAAACTTTAAAAAATGGAGGATGCATTGGTCTTTTTCCTGAAGGAACAAGAAATGGATTTGAAAAAAATGAAGGAACAATTAAAAATGGAGCTGCATATATGGCATTAAAAACAGGAGCTCAAATAGTTCCAATAGGAATTTTAGGAACAGCCAAACCATTTACAAAAAATGCAATTATATATGGAGAACCATTAGATTTATCAGAATTTGCAAATAAGAAAGTTGAAAAAGAATATGAAGATAAGGTAAGTAATTTGTTAAAAGAACAAATATTACTTTTATCAAGTAAAGAAATATAACAAAAGGGCTCTGGTTTTAAAACCAGAGCCCTTTTTGTTACAATGCTAATTTAAAATGAATTTTATTAACCTCCTGTAACTCTATCTATAAAACGCCAATGGTGCCCAGTCTGAAACTGAAGATATATGCTATTTGCCCATGGATATGTTCCATAGTCTATAGCATAATCATTGCAAACAGACAATGAAATTGTTAGACATTCGTTTTCTTCATCATAATAACACAAATCGCTATAAATAGAAGGAATGTCTTTGCTGGAATTGATTAGGCTTCTGTGCCATTTTGGATCATCTAAATATAAAGGGTGATTATTATCAAGTTGTCTTACAAAAGTAAACATTTGCCTTTGAGGAATTTCTGAATATAAAAGATATTCACCTTTTTTTAAATGAATTTTTACTATAAGTTTACCGCCTGTATAAAATTCACCAGCGATTTTTGTTGCATCGTCAATAAATGTTTTTCCTTCTCCATAAAAGAACACTGTTTTTGAGACTTTAGGAAGAGTTTCATTCTTAGTTACTTCATTCTGCATTGTTTTCATATTTTATCCTCCATATTCATTCTTGGATAATTAAAGAGTATTAACGAATAACTACATTAGTATAACACGCAAATTATATTATGTCAACAATGTTGTACAATATATAAATATGTGATATAATAACAAAGTAACTGTGAGATATTCTCGCAAAATCAACATTTATAGTTTGACAGGAGGAAGTTTTATGAGAGACAACTACACAAGTAACTACAGTTCACGTGAAGCTTATTCAAAAGCAGAGCGAATGTCGGCACGGACATACAATCTGAGTATTGGATTTGTTTTGCTGTGGGGATTCATCATCAATGCTTTTATGTGTGCATTTACCAGTGAATTCTTTTCTGGGATGTATGAATCGAGTCCAATTATTTTCGTTATTGCATATTTCGTGGTGTCAATTCTGGGAATTGCCATCTGTCGTATGAAGAATGGAATAGGATTAACATTTTTGGGGTATCATCTCATCGTTTTTACGGTAGGGACATTACTTGCCATTAGTGTACCACAGTTTAGCAATGTATCAATTTTGAATGCATGTGTGATCACGGTAATTGTGACTTTGGTTATGATTGTTTTTTCTACAATCAAGCCTGATGTATTTTTGTCTATGGGCAAAACGCTGTTTATTTGTTTGACAGCTGCAATTATCATCGAATTAATCATGTTGTTGTTTGGGATTCACATTCCTACACTTTGGGATTTTGCCATTGTGATTCTGTTTTGTGGATATGTCGGCTATGATTGGGCAATGGCTCAGGAGAAAGAGAGAACTCTTGAGAATGCTGTGGATAGCTGTGCAGGATTGTACCTGGATATGATTAACATATTTGTCAGATTGCTTGGAAGAGGAGGAAATAGTAGATCGTCCAAATAAGCGTAGTCTCTGTGCTCCGCCATCGAATGATGGTGGAGCATTTTTTGTTCTTTGGTAAAATAAATTTATACAATCATTGACAAAATACAAGTATAGATATATAATATTATGGTTATAAAAGAAAATGTTATGTAAATCTTTAAATAAAGGGGTAAATAAAAATGAAGAACCAAAAAATTAGAAATGTAGCAATAATTGCACACGTTGATCATGGAAAAACAACTTTAGTAGATGCTATGCTTAGACAAAGTGGTATTTTTAGAGCAAATGAACAAGTTGCAGAAAGAGTTATGGACTCTAATGACTTAGAAAAAGAAAGAGGAATTACAATTCTTTCAAAAAATACAGCAGTTCATTATAAAGATATTAAAATCAATATAGTAGATACACCAGGACACGCAGACTTCGGTGGAGAAGTAGAACGTGTTTTAAAAATGGTTGATGGTGTTGTTTTATTAGTAGATGCTTTTGAAGGTGCAATGCCTCAAACAAGAGAGGTTTTAAAGAAATCTTTAGCATTAAAATTAAAACCAATAGTTGTTATAAATAAAATTGATAGACCTGGAGCACAGCCATTAAAAGTTGTTGATAGTGTTTTAGATTTATTTATTGAACTTGGAGCTGATGATGATCAATTAGAATTTCCAGTTGTATATGCTTCAGGAAAACAAGGTACAGCTACTTTAGATTTAGATAAACCAGGTGAAAATCTAGAATGTTTATTTGAAACAATAATAAATCAAATTGAAGCACCAGCATGTGATATGGATGGTACAATGCAAATGCTAGTTTCTAATATAGATTATGATGATTATATTGGTAGAATTTCAATTGGTAGAGTTGAAAGAGGAGCAATAGACCTAAATATGCCAGTTGCAATTTGTAAATCAGAAGATAAAATATTAAATGCAAGAGTTGCAAAACTTTATGTATATGATGGATTAAAAAGAATTGAAGTTGAACATGCAGATGCAGGAGATATAGTTGCATTATCTGGTGTTGCAGATATAAATATAGGTGATACAATTTGTGATTATGAACATCCTGAAAAAATACCATTTGTAGATATAGATGAACCAACAGTATCTATGACATTTAGCGTTAATAATGGACCATTTGCAGGAAAAGAAGGTCAATTTGTTACATCAAGACATATTAGAGATAGATTATTTAAAGAATTAGATAGAAATGTTAGTTTAAGAGTTAAAGAAGCAGATACACCAGATTCATTTGAAGTTTCAGGTAGAGGAGAACTTCATTTATCAGTTCTTATTGAAACTATGAGAAGAGAAGGATTTGAACTTTTAGTTTCAAGACCAAAAGTTATTTTCAAAGAAATAGATGGTGTAAAATGTGAACCAATGGAAAGACTTGTTGTTAATGTTCCTGATGATTGTGTTGGAAATGTTATAGAAAAATTAGGTAGAAGAAAAGCTGAAATGCTTAATATGGAACCAGCAGAAGATGGACATACAAAAATAGAATTTAAAATACCAGCAAGAGGAATTATTGGATATAGAACAGAATTTTTAACAGATACAAAAGGTGAAGGAACAATGAATCATATATTTGATTGTTATGAACCATATAAAGGAGATGTTCAAGCAAGAGTTAGAGGAACAATTGTTGCTTTTGAAAATGGAAAATCAATTACTTATGGTTTATACAATGCTCAAGATAAAGGTGATTTGTTTATAGGCCCTGGTGTTGAAGTTTATGAAGGTATGATTGTTGGATTAAACTCAAGAAGTGAAGATTTAGCAATTAATGTATGTAAAGAAAAACATTTAACAAATACTAGAGCTTCTGGTTCAGATGAAGCACTTCGTTTAGTTCCACCAATTCAAATGAGCTTAGAAAAAGCTATTGAATTTATTCAAGATGATGAGTTGGTAGAAATTACACCAAAAAGTATTAGATTAAGAAAGAAAATATTAAATAATAAAGATAGAGAAAGAGCAGCAAGACAAAGTGCTAATCAATAAGATAAAATGAGAAAACCGCATCCTTTTTTAAGGATGCGGTTTTTTTGACAACTGAATGATTTTAGAGAATCATTCTGGTTTGTATGCAACAATTTCACGAATGGATAATCCAGACATCTTACATTTTCCCAAAGATTTTTTTGTATACGCAACAAAAGGCTTGTCCAAATCTAAATTTTTAAAGGAGAGATATTCGCCAAATTGGACGAAATAATATTCTGTTTCATTATTCCGAAAGAAATCGATATCTCTTAAAACATTTAGATCAGCAGGTGTTGCTAAGCAGAAAAACTCATAACTTGCTTCTCTTGAAATGAGAGCTTGATCGATTGGATCGATACTTTGTCCCAAAGCCTGTTGAATTGCTGAAAACACCAAGTTGTTATTTTGCATACAAGTCTCCTCCATAAAATATTATATTTTCTAGAAACGTATAAAAGTATAACATAGATTTACATAAAAAGCAAATTTCTTATAGATAATTGAAAAAATTTTTCTTTTATGATATAAACTTTCTTGAAATAAAATATAAAAGAGGGAATAAAATGTTTAATCAAGATGAATTTGAAGTAGTAAAGGAAAAAGCTTTAGAAAATCATATTCCAATAATAATGGATGATACATTAGAGAAAATAAAAGAAATTTTAAAAGAAGAAAAACCAACAAGAATTTTAGAAATAGGAACAGCAGTAGGATATTCTGCATCTTGTTTTGCCAAATATGCAGAAAATGCTATAATAGATACAATTGAGCTAGATGAAGAAAGAGCTAAAGAAGCAATTATAAATGTAGAAAAAATAGGAGTTGCAGATAGAATAAATATTATGATAGGAAATGCTGTTGAAATATTGCCAACTTTAAATTATGAATATGATATTGTTTTTATAGATGCAGCAAAAAGTAAATATTCTATATTTTTAGAAGAGGGAATTAGACTTATCAAAAATGGAGGGTTAATTTTAGCTGATAATGTTTTATATAAAGGATATGTTATGAGTGACTATAATAAACATAAGCAAAGAACTGCTGTAAGACATTTAAGAGAATATATTAAAGAAATAACAGAAAATCCAGATTTAAAAACAGAAATATTAGAAATTGGAGATGGACTTTCAATTACAAGAGTTAGTAAATAAATTGACTAAATAGTAATAATAATATAAAATATTTTAAATATAATATATTAAACTAAAAATAGTTTAAGAAAGGTGATTTTTTATGAATATTGATGGTGAAGAAAAATATGTAATGACTGTTATTATGGCTGCTGGAAAAGGGACTAGAATGAAGTCTGAAAAATCCAAATTAGTTCATAAAATTTATGATAAAGAATTAGTAAAAAGAGTTGCAGAGCTTGCAAGTAAAGTAGGTTCTGATGAAATTGTTACAGTAGTAGGACATCTAAGAGAAGAAGTTGAAGAAGTATTAGGTGATTCAGTAAAGTATGCATATCAAGATGAATTATTAGGAACTGGTCATGCTGTTATGCAAGCAACAAAATTTTTAGAAGGTAAAAAAGGAAAAGTAGTTATTCTTTATGGTGATGTACCTATTATAAGAAAAGAAACTTTAGAAAATTTAATTATAAAAAGTTTTAAAAATAAAGAATATGCAACACTTTTAACTGCAATATATGATAATCCAACAGGTTATGGAAGAATTATTCGTGATGAAGGTGGAAACATAAAAGCAATCGTAGAAGAAAAAGATGCTAATATGTATGAAAAAGAAATCAAAGAAATAAATTCTGGTATTTATTGTTTTGATATAGAAGAATTATTATCAGCTTTAAAAGATATAAAACCTAACAATGCACAGGGAGAATATTATTTAACAGATGTTATAAAAATAATGAATGATAAAGGTTTGAAAACAGGTGCTGTTATTGTTGAAGATAACACAGAAATTTTGGGAGTAAATGATAGAGCACAATTAGAGCTTTTAACTAGAGTTTTAAGAATGAGAATAAATGCTGAACATATGAGAAAAGGTGTTACAATAGAAGATGCAAGTTCAACATATATTCATGATAATGTTATAATTGGGGTAGATACTGTAATTCATCCAAATACTACAATAAAAAATGGTGTTATTATAGGAAGTAATTGTGAAATAGGTCCCAATGCTTATATAAGAGAAGGATGCTTAATCGGAAATGATGTAAAAATAGGAAATTGTGTTGAACTTAAAAAAGTAAAAATCGGAAATAGAACTAAAGTACCGCATTTTATATATTTAGGAGATACAGAAATAGGTGAAGACTGTAATGTTGGATGTGGTACAATTACATGTAATTATGATGGTATAAATAAAAATAAAACAGTAATAGGAGATAGAGCATTTATTGGCTCAAATGTAAATTTGGTTGCACCAGTTACTCTTGGAGATGATGTATTAATTGCAGCTGGTTCTACAATTACAGAAGATGTACCATCAAATAATATGGGAATTGCCAGAGAAAGACAAACTAATAAGCCATACAAAAAGAAATAATTATTTTTATACAAATGAAAGGGCATAAAATGGGAAATAAAAAGAACAAAAAAGAAATACAACAAATGCAAAAAAAACATGAAACAATAACAGAAAAAGAAAAAAAGAAAATTTTCATATTAGGATTAATTTCAATTATTCTATCGGGTATTGCAGAATTTATATTTGTAAATTCTGGAAATATAATTTCTATTCCAAGGTTTATAACAGTTTGGGGAATATTAGGGTTTATAGGTTTACATTTTGTAATAGGATTTAAAAAATTATATACAATAATAGTAGAAAATCGATTTAAAATATCAATTGTGATGATTGCTATATCTACAATTATTGGATATTTACAAAGTAATAGTGGAATTCAAGAATGGTTATTAAATACTAGTACAACCCTATCTTTATGGTGGAATATTAAATTCTATGGACTTTTACTTGTAACATATGAATTATTTAAAATAATTACAGATGAAAGTCAAGGAATGTCAATAGTAGGAACTATTGTTGTAGTATTTTCAGGTGCTGTTCAATGGAATTTTAATAAGATAGATTCATTAATATGGGGAGAATTAATTGTTGTTCTTTTAAATAAATTATTAAATCAAGAAAATAGTAAAAATAAAACATTGTATATTTTTGGAATAATGATAAGTATTGTAGCATATGCATTTACATTTACAGGATATGCAATATCATTTGGATATGTATTTTTTGCACTAACTATTTGGATATTAATAAAAAATAGAAATGATATAAAAAATAATAGTGTATTACTTGTTGGAGTAACAGCAATTTCAATTGCTTGCGCAGTTATTTTAAGAATAAAAATTCCATTTAATTATAATGATGTAATAGAACCTGAGGCAAGAGGATTATCTATTTTATATTCATATTTATACAATATACTTTTGCCATTCAATAATTTGGGAGAAGAAACAGCTTTGTTTGGTAGTTTTTTATCTGCTTTTCCAATACCAATGTTAATCGCATTATATTATATGTATAAAAATGATAATCATATAGAATTTTTATTACCTATTGTAATTATTTCTGTTTTAGAAACAGTATTTTGTATGTCTGGCTTACCTGATGTAATAAATAAAATTACATTATTTTCTAATGTATCACTTTCAAGAGGTGTTGCTGGAGTATCGCTTGCAAGTGTATATATAATGTTTTATATGATAAAACATATTGATAAAAAAGTGTTTTCTGTAACATCAGCAATGAGAGTTGTCGTTGTATTAATGATTGCAATTGGATTTATAGGTTATCCTGAAAACTTTAGAACAAAAAACTATATGATGTTATTTATGATTGAAGCATGTTTATTGTCATTTTTATTTTTGATATTTCATGATGAAAATTATAAAAAAACATTATTATTTTTCTTATGTGTATTTGCGTTAATAGGTGGAATTACTGTGAATCCAATAATTTTAATATAAGTAAAATGAAATGTTTAAATATTGAAAATCTAGCAATGTGAACATTTTGTGTAAAGTGTGAAAACCTTGTAAAAACCTTTGACAACAAGGTTTTCTGTGTTATAATAAACATGTCTTAAAAATAAGGTAAATATTAGTTATATAAATTTTTTATAGAGGAAGGGAAAAAATGAAAAAAGTTTTATTAATCGGAGCAGATGGAATGCTTGGAGGAGAATTAAGAGAAAGATTAGAAAAGAAATATGAAGTAGTAGGAACAACATTACAAACATTAGATATTACAGATAGAGATGCAGTACTTGCAAAAGCAAAAGAAGTAAGTCCTTATTATATTATAAATTGTGCAGCATATACAAATGTTGATGGTTGTGAAGTAAATTATGATTTAGCAAATAGTGTAAATGGACTAGCAGTTGCCAATATTGCAGAAGCTGCTAAAGAAAATGATAGTACATTTATTCATATTAGTACAGATTATGTATTTGATGGAAAATTAGATGTAGAAAAAATATATACAGAAGATATGATTCCTGGACCTATAAGTGCATATGGAAAAACAAAATTAATTGGAGAAGAAAATGCAAAAAAATCTGAAAAATATTATATTTTAAGAACAGCTTGGCTTTATGGTTTAGGAGGAAAGAACTTCGTTAAAACAATGTTAAAACTTTCAGAAACACATGACGAATTAAAAGTAGTATGTGATCAACATGGAAGCCCAACTTCTACAACAACATTATGTGAAATAATAGAACAAATAATGGAAAAAGAACCAGCTTATGGAGTATATCATTCAACAAATGAAGGATTTACAACATGGTATGACTTCACAGTAAAAATAATGGAATTAGCAGGAAGAAAAACAAAAGTACATCCTGTAACTTCTGAAGAATATAAAGAAATGAATCCAGCTTCATCAGATAGACCAAAAAATAGTATGTTATCAAAAGAAAAATTAAAAAGTGCAGGTATTGTACCAAGTAAATGGGAAGATGCATTAGCAAATTATTTAAAAGAAGAATTAAAATAGGAGGAATAAAATAATGAAAGGTATTATATTAGCAGGTGGTAGTGCCACAAGATTATATCCAATTACATTAGCTGTTTCAAAACAAATGTTACCAGTATATGATAAACCAATGATTTATTACCCATTATCTACATTAATGATGGCTGGAATTAGAGAAGTTCTAATAATTTCTACACCAGTTCATTTACCAGCATTTAGAAATTTATTAGGTGATGGTTCTAGATTTGGAATGAAATTAGAGTATAAAGTACAAGAAAAACCAGTAGGTTTAGCTGATGCTTTTATACTTGGAGAAGACTTTATTGGAAATGATAATGTATCATTAATTTTAGGAGACAACATGATTTATGGTTCAAGAGTAGAGAGAGTTTTAAAAGCAGCAAGTAACTTAAAAGAAGGTGGAATTATTTTTGGTTACCAAGTTGCAGATCCAACATCTTATGGTGTTGTTGAAATTGATAAAACTGGAAAAGCTTTATCAATAGAAGAAAAACCTGAAAATCCAAAATCACATTTTGCTGTTCCTGGAATTTATTTCTATGATAATGAAGTTGTTAAAATTGCAAAGTCTATTAAACCATCTGAAAGAGGCGAGTTAGAAATTACAGATGTTAATAGAGTATATATGGAAAATGGAAAATTACAAGTTATTCCACTTGGAAATGGATATGCTTGGTTTGATACAGGTTCTGCTGATAGATTATCAGATGCTTCAGATTATGTAAAAGCAATAGAATTAAGACAAGGTACACAAATTGCTTGTTTAGAAGAAATTGCATATAGAAATGAATGGATTTCAAAAGAAGATTTATTAGTTGAAGCAGAAAAATATAAGAAAACAGAATATGGAAAATATTTAAAAAGAATTGCAGAACAAGATTATAAACAATATAGACAAATCTATGAAAGTGATTTGTTTAATGCAAATTAATGCCAAATTAGGGACGTTAGTTTTTGGACATTTTTGACCAATTATTCACGTATTTTAAAATGTAAATAATAAAATTTTAGGCTGTAAAATCTTTTACAGCTTAAATTTTAGGTATAGTATTGAAAAAAATATATTTTTTTGATATAAAAATATAGAAAATAATTTTTGAAAGGAAGAATAAAAATGGGAAAATTTACAAGAATAGATACTTCAATTGATGGTGTTTATATAATTGAACCAACAGTTTTTGGAGATAACAGAGGTTATTTTATGGAGACATATAGCAAACCAGATTTTGCTGAAATTGGAATTACAAATGAATTTGTACAAGATAACCAGTCAAAATCAAAAAAAGGAGTTTTAAGAGGATTACATTTCCAAAAAGAAAATACTCAAGCCAAACTTGTTAGATGTATAAAAGGTGAAGTATTTGATGTTGCAGTTGATTTAAGACCAGGAAGTAAAACATATGGTAAATGGGAAGGAGTTATTCTTTCTGAAGAAAATAAAAAAATGTTTATGATACCAAGAGGATTTGCACATGGATTTTTAGTATTATCAGATGAAGCTGAATTTAGTTATAAATGTGATGATATATATAATCATAGTGCAGAAGGTGGATTAAAATGGAATGATCCAGAAATAGGAATTGTATGGCCAGAAGTTCCAGGAATGAAACCTGAAGAATATTTAACTTCTGAAAAAGATGCACTTTGGCCAACTTTAGAAGAATTAAAGAAAACAGATTTATTTAATAATTTAAAATAAGGAGAATAAATATGAAAAATATTTTAGTAACAGGTGCTGCAGGATTCATAGGAGCAAATTTTGCAGAATTAATGGTAAAAAAATACGAAGGAAAATACAATATAGTTGTATTTGATAAATTAACATATGCTGGAAATATTCATAATTTAGATGAAATAAAAGATAAAATAACATTTGTACAAGGTGATATTTGTGATTTCGATTTTGTAATGGAAACATATAAAAAATATGATATAGATGCAATAGTTCACTTTGCTGCAGAATCACATGTTGATAATAGTATCAAAAATCCATTTGTATTTACACATACAAATGTAATTGGAACACATACATTATTAGAAGCTGCTAAACAATTCTGGGGAGAAGGTAGTTCAAATAAATTTGTACATGTTTCAACAGATGAAGTATATGGAACTCTTGGAGAAACAGGATACTTTACTGAAACTTCTCCAATTCAACCAAATAGTCCATATTCAGCATCAAAAGCTTCTTCAGATTTAATAGCATTTGCATATGCAGAAACATTTAAAATGAATGTAAGTGTAACAAATTGCTCAAATAACTATGGACCATATCAACATCATGAAAAATTAATACCACATATGATTTCTTTAGCTCTTCAAGATAAACCATTACCAGTTTATGGAGAAGGATTAAATATTAGAGATTGGTTATTTGTTGAAGATCACTGTGAAGCAATTGATATAATTTTACATCAAGGCAAAAAAGGTGAAAGATATAATATTGGTGGACACAATGAAAAGAGAAATATTGAAATTGTAAAATTAATATTAGAAAGACTTGGAAAACCAGAAACTTTAATTTCACATGTTGAAGATAGAAAAGGACATGATTACAGATATGCAATTGATCCTACAAAATTAAAAAATGAATTTGGATGGGAACCAAAAACAATGTTTAAAGATGGAATTGTTAAAACAATAGATTGGTATATTGCACATCCAGAATATTTAATGAAATAATATAAAAACTCTCTTTGAAAAAAGAGAGTTTTTTATTGAAAAATACTACTTTTAATGATAGAATCAAGAAAGATTTTGAGAGAAAATGGTGACTTATGGAGAAAATAAAAAAATTAAGTAAATATAGAAGTTTTATATTAATTATATTAGATATTTTGTGTATAGCTTTTGCATATTATTTGGGAGTTGTACTTATTACTGATTCTGTATTTAAGTTAGAAATGTATTATGTAAGAAGACTTACTCAAACAATAATTGTTTCAGTAATAGTGTACCAAATTGTTTTTCATTTAGCTGGAAGATATAAGGCAATTATAAGATATGAAGATGGAAAAGATTATTTCATATATTTTATTCTTTGTATGATATCTTCTGTAATAATAGCTATTGTAAGAAAAGTCTTTCATATATTTATGCTAGAGAGAATCAAATTAATTATTTTAGCTGGAATATTTATTTCTCTTATGATGATAGCTTATAGATTAATAATAAGATATATATTAGTTAATGATATTGTAAACAGAGGAATAAATGTAAATAAAACAAACCAAAAAAATTTACTTATTATTGGAGCTGGAAATGCAGCTCATGAAATAATAAAAACTGTTCATACAAAAATGACTGAAAATTATAATATAGTTGGAATTATTGATGATAATCAAAAAAGGCTAAATTACACAGTATCAGGTGTTAAAATAATAGGAAATAGAAATGATATAGTAAAAATTTGCAAAGAAAAAAATGTTGATTTAATTTTCTTTTCTATTGCCAATATAGATAGTCAAAATAAAAAACAGATACTAAATATTTGTCAAGCAACAAATGCTAAAGTAAGAATTCTTCCAGGAATGAAAGAAATAATTAGAAATAAGAAAATGTTTGACAATTTAAGAGATGTTGAAATCGAAGATATTTTGGGTAGAGATCCTGTAAAACTAGATAATGAAAATATAGAAAGTCTAATAAAAGAAAAAGTAATTCTTGTTACAGGCGCAGGTGGTTCTATTGGTTCAGAATTATGTCGTCAAATAATTAAATATAAACCACAAAAACTTGTGATGCTAGATATATATGAAAATAATTTGTATGATATTGAACAAGAATTAAAATATAAGTTTACTAGAATAGAAATTGATGCAGTAATTGCAAGTGTTCGTGATAAAAAAAGATTAAGACAAATTTTTGAAAAATATAGACCATATTTAGTATTTCATGCAGCAGCACATAAACATGTTCCATTAATGGAGAATAGTCCATTAGAAGCTATAAAAAACAATATATTTGGTACTTATAATGTTACAAATGCTTGTGATGAATTTGAAGTAAAAAGATTTATTTTAATTTCAACAGATAAAGCTGTAAATCCAACTAACATAATGGGTGCTACAAAAAGAATGTGTGAAATGATAGTACAAGCTAAAAATAAAGTTAGTAAAACCGAATTTGCAGCAGTTCGTTTTGGAAATGTTTTAGGAAGTAATGGATCTGTTGTTCCACTATTCAAGAAACAAATTACAGAAGGTGGACCAGTAACTGTAACTCATAAAGATATAACAAGATTTTTTATGACAATTCCAGAAGCTGTTGAACTTGTATTACAAGCTATGACATATGCAAATGGTGGAGAAATATTTGTATTAGATATGGGAGAGCCAGTTAAAATTTATGATTTAGCAGTAAGTTTAATAAAGCTTTCAGGATATATACCAAATGAAGATATTGAAATAAAGATTAGTGGATTAAGACCAGGCGAAAAGCTTTATGAAGAACTTTTAATGGGAGAAGAAGGCCTAGAAAAAACTGCGCATAATAAGATTTTTGTTGCAGAGCCTTTAAATATAACAATGCAAGATGTTCAGAAAAAATTAAATTTATTGAATGAATTATTAGAAAAAGATGATTCAGATAATAAAGAAATTAAAGAAACATTTAAGCAAATTATTCCAACATTTAAAGAACCAGAAGAAGTAAATAAAAAATAGGAGAAATATTATGAAACGTATGAAAAAGATTATGGTAGGAATATGTGTATTTTTTTCAGGAATACTATTTAAAGTTTTACCAGTTTTTAGTACAACTTATTATGGCACAATTATGGAAAAAAGTGTAATAAATGAAGTGTCTTCAAGTAAAGAATCTTCAAAAACATTATATGATATAGTTACACCAATTGCTAATATTTTATTACCTGTAATTTTATTAGTTGTAGGAATAATAGTAATTATTAATAAAAAAATGAACAATAAAATGAGAATACTTATAATGGGAATAACAATAGCTATTATTGTTTTGTACATACTTTTAATAACATTACTATAAGAAGGTTAATATATGTTTAAAGAAATAATTAAATATGGTGAGCTTGAAGCAGTTTACAAGGAAAAAGAGATTCTTTCAAAGAAACCTAGATTAACTAATTTGTTTTGGGAATCAACTTTAAGATGTAATGCTAATTGTAAACATTGTGGGAGCAGAGCTGGAGAAAATATTAATATAAAAATTGAAAATATAAAGAAAATAAAAAAATCTAATTTTAATGTTATATTGCAAGTAACGACTGTTACTAATAAATCTAACATTAAAGAACTAGAAGAAATTTACGAAGTTGTATATGTATATGTGTTATACAGGACTTACAGTTGGAAGCATTCTTTATAATGGTGATATTTTTGTATGTCCTAATGTTGAGAGAAGACCAGAATTGATACAAGGAAATGTTAGAAAAGATGATTTTGTAAAAACTTGGGAAAATAAATTCGAATTTTTTAGAAATTTAGAAAAATTCAAGTGCGGAAAATGTAATAAATGTGAGGATTGGAAATATTGCTTAGGTGGAGCATTTCACACATGGGATTTTGAAAATGAAGAGCAACAGATATGTTTAAAAGAAATTTTAAATTAATTTTGGAGGAATTATGAAAAAAATATATTTAGCGTCACCTCATATGTCAGATGAAAAATATGAGGAAAAATATGTAAAAGAAGCTTTTGATACAAATTGGTTATCAACAATTGGGGAAAATTTGAATAAATTTGAAGAATCTGTAAGAGAATACTTAGGCTTAAAAGCTAGTGTTGCTTTAGCTAGTGGAACATCAGGAATTCATTTAGGATTAAAAGCATTAGGTGTTGAAAAAGATGATATAGTTTTTGTATCTGATTTGACATTTTCAGCAAGTGTAAATCCAATTATTTATCAAAATGCAACCCCAGTATTTATAGATTCTGAGTATAAAACATGGAATATGAGTCCAAAAGCTTTAGAAAAAGCATTTGAAAAATATAAACCCAAAGCAGTTGTTGTTGTTCATTTATATGGAAGATCTGCGAGAATGGAAAAAATTGTAGAAATTTGTAAAAAATATAATGTTCCAATATTAGAAGATGCAGCAGAAGGTCTTGGAACAATATATAATGGAAAGTATTTAGGAACATATGGAACACTTGGAGTACTTTCATTTAATGGAAATAAAATAATAACAACAACAGGTGGTGGAATGCTTGTTTCTAATGATGAAGAAAAAATTGCTAAAGCTCGTTTCTGGTCAACTCAAAGTAAAGACTTAGCACGCCACTATCAACATTCAGAAATTGGATATAATTATAGAATGAGTAATGTTTTGGCTGGAATTGGAAGAGGTCAAATGAAAGTTTTAGAACAAAGAATACTTAAAAAGAATGATATATTCAATAAATATAAAGATGGTTTTAAAGATATAGAAGAAATAGAAATGATGCCTGAAAATGAAAATGAAAGATCAAATCAATGGTTATCAACACTAACATTAAAAGAAAACTCTAAAGTAAAACCATTAGACATAATTGAAGCTTTAGAAAAAGAGAATATTGAATCAAGACCAGTTTGGAAACCAATGCATATGCAACCGATTTTTGAAAAATATGATTTTGTAAGTCATAATGATTCTGAAATAAGTGTAGGTGAAGATTTATTTAATAGAGGAGTTTGCTTACCTTCAGATACAAAAATGACTGATGAAGATATCCAAAGAGTTATAAAAATAGTTAAGGAATTATTTTAAATGTATAAAAAATATATAAAAAGATTGTTAGATATTTTAATAAGTTTAGTTGGACTAATTTTTTTATCACCAGTAATATTAATTGTAGCAATTTTAGTTAGAATAAAGATAGGAAGTCCAGTTATTTTTAAACAGGAACGTCCAGGAAAAGATGGTAAAATATTTAGATTATATAAATTTAGAAGTATGTCTGATAAAAAAGATAAAAATGGAAAGTTGTTGCCAGACAATGAAAGACTTACAAAGTTTGGAAGAATTTTAAGAGCAACTAGTTTAGATGAATTACCAGAACTTGTAAACATTTTAAAAGGTGAAATGAGTTTAATAGGACCAAGACCACTTGCTGTATGTTATTTACCATATTATAATGAGAAAGAAAAACATAGACATGATGTTCGTCCAGGGCTTACAGGTCTTGCTCAAATAAATGGTAGAAATACTTTAAATTGGGAAGATCGTTTTGCTTATGATATTGAATATGTAAATAATATAACTTTTAAAAGTGATTTAAAAATTCTTTTTAAAACATTTTATAAAGTAATAAAAAAAGATGGAGTAGTAACTAGAGGATCTGGAAAAACAATAGATTTTGATGAATATAGAAAAAATCAGTTAAAAAATAGAGGGGAACAAGAATGAAAAAAAGAGTATTAGTATTAAACTGTGGAACTTTAGCTTCAACTGATATAAATATGTCTTTAAGAGATAATGATGAGTTTGAAATCTGGGGAGCTTCAATAAATAAAAATCATGGGATATATGTTTATAAAAACTATATTGATGATATTCCTAATATTAAAGATGAAAAATTTATAGAAATCTTAAATAAAAAAATAAAACAATATAATTTTAAATTTATTATTGCTACACATGAAGACCTAGCATTGTTTTTACAAAAAAATAAAGATAAAATCAATGCTGTAATAGTATGTTCTAATTATGAAACATCTTTATTGTGTAGATATAAAAGCAAAACATATGAAAAAATGAAATCTTATAACTTTATTCCAAAAACTTATAACAAAGAAGAGGTAAATAAATTTCCTGTTTTTGTAAAAAAAGATGATGATCAAGGTGGAAGACATGCATATAAGGTAAATGATAATCAAGAATTAGAACTTTATGTTAAAGATGAAGATATGATAATATGTGAATATTTACCAGGAGATGAAGTAACAGTAGATTGTTTTACAAATAAAGATAGAAAATTACTATTTTGCAATCCAAGAGCAGCAGATAGAATGCTTGCTGGAATTGATGTCCACAGCAGAAGAATTGAACTTTCAGATGAAATAAAATATATAGCAGAATCTTTAAATAAAGAAATTAAATTTAGAGGATTTTGGTTTTTCCAGATAAAAAAAGATGTAAATGGAATGTTTAAATTGTTAGAGATAAGCACAAGACTTCCTGGAGCTTTTAGTTTGAGTAGATGTTTAGATGTGAATTTACCATTAATGGCTGTAAAAGATTTTGATGGACAAGATGTAGAAATAACATTTAATGATGTTTCAATAGAGGCTGATAAACAGTTTTTTGGAAAATATTCACTTCGGAATTGATTATAGTATAGTTTATATTGATTTTGAAACTTGTTTTGAAAATCTAGAAAAAATAAATTCTTTTGTAATGATGTATTTGTATCAATGTGTTAATAAAAATATAAAAATTAATTTATTAACTCAAAATAAAGAAAATGTTTTTAAATATTTAAAAAATAATAAAATAGATATTTTATTAT
>CAORJJ010000036.1 GCA_948517135.1 uncultured Clostridia bacterium
CCCAAAATCTGGGGGCGCATCATTAAACCTCCATGCACCCGGCAGAGGGACTTTATGGTAAATAGCATATGGCAGACTTTCATCGTAAAAGGGGGAAGATATCTGATATGACAGCGAAAACAAAAAAGCATCATTATAAAAGAAAAGATAACATTTTAAATATACTAATTACAATATTAAGATGTGTTTACATATTTAATCCTATTGTATGGCTATTATTAAATCAAGTAAAAAAAGATTTAGAATTGGCGACAGATGAACTAGCCATGGAAAATGAAAATAACGAGATACAAAAAGAATATTGCAAAACATTAGTAAAAATATCTATGATAAACTCAGATAGATTCTTAATTCAAACAATGTGTTTGAGTGATGATAAGAAAAATTTAGAAAGAAGAATTGATAATATAAAATTAGTAGATAAATTTAAAAAGAAAAAGAAAATAATTACCATTATATCATGCATAACTATTTGTTTAGTTATAGTAATATTTTATACAGGAAATACAAATTATATGTCTATAAAAGATATTATAAAAATATATCATAAAGCAAGTAAATATGAAAATGTACATTATATAAAAGAAGAAAGAAAATATTATCCAGATATCAATGAAGAATCTACTATATATAAAGAATATTACTTTAAAAATAATATTGTTAATGAAAAGGTTACTGATAACAATGGTAAAATAATATCAATAACATATATTGATTATAATTCTAATGAAGCAATATTAATAATGGATAAAAATATTACTATATTAGATATAAGTAATGTTGAAGAAATAAATAGACTTCATAAATTTGGACTATCTTATTCAGTAATGAAGGAAAGTAATGATAATAATGTAAAATATACATATTTAGGTGAAGAAAACATAAATGGAAAAGATACATATAAGTATGAAAATAGTTATGTTGATGAATATATTAATTCAAAGGCAATTAGATGGATAGATAAAGAAACTGGAGTAATTGTAAAAGAAGAGTTTAAAGATAAAGCAAAAAAAGAAATTCCAAATGGCTTTTATGATAACTGTATAACAGAATGTAATTATTCATATGAATTTGATAGTGTTAAAGACGAAGATATAGCAAGACCAGATTTAGAAATGTATCCGGATTATACAATAGAAAATGAAGTTTACAATTCAATATATTTTTAAATAAGCCAAAAGGCGAAGAAATCTTCGCCTTTTGGTTAGAAGTGGAATTTGAAAATTAATAATATACGTTTACAGAAATCATATATCTTGAATTACATCCAGGTTCAGTATCAACTGTAACAGTATAAGTCTGATTATATCTAAGGGAAACAGTTGCTTTTCCAGTTAAATTCTCACCAAGAGGAACAACTGTCTCATAACCCGCACTTCCCTTAAATACTAAATTGGCTTTATGGAAATGTGATTCGTCTTCATAAGAATATGAAATTGTAAGCATTTTTTGCTCTGTTGAGGGATAGGTAGATGATTTTTTTAACTCAAATCTTCCCAATGTTTGGCTTCCAGTGACATAATCATGGGTAGAACCATGCATCAGAACTGTAACATGAGGGGTTATACTTGTATCAGTTTCAGAAGCGAATACAGTGGTGCTACCAAACATGCTGATACTCATTATGAGTGCCAAAACAAGAGCACAAAACCGACGAGTTGCAAAGATGTTCTTTAAGGTTTTCATAGTAATACCTCCATTAATTTGTTTGGTTAATGAGTTACAAGGTACTATTTGAATTCCACCTCTAAACTACACTTTTAAAAATCAACAAATTCGTCTGAAATTCTTAAAAGTGGCAATGCCAATAACTTGCATAGGCATCTTTAAAAGTATACTACGCTAAAAATAATTTTTGTTAAAAATGTAAGAAAATGTAAAAAAATGTAAAATGGAGATGAGGAAATATAAGAAATAAGATAAAAAAAGAATTAATAAAATTTGGATATAGTTTGTCTAATATTGGTACTATTTATATGATTGAATGTATTTTATATATTTATGAAAGTAATGATTATATGGTTGTTACATCTAATTTAGATAAATATGTGTATCAAGTAATTGCCAAAAAGTATAGGACAAATGTAAGCACTTTTAAATCTAATATAGCTAAAGCAACTGATAATATGATAAATATTTTTTACTTGAAAAATCCTAACAATAGAAAAATTAAAATAACACCTAAAGTAGTAATTCAAGAAGTATTATATAAATTAGCAAATGGAAGATACATATAAAAGGCGGATTAAAAAGTTCGTCTTTTTTTCACTCTTTAATTTTAATTAACATAAAATATACTAATATTAGTTTTTGGAGGAATATGATGAAAAAAATATTAGAAACAAATAATATTAGTAAAGTATATCAAGGAAAAGAAGGTGAAGTTGTAGCTATTCATAATATTAATTTTGATATAAAAGAAGGTGAATTTGTAAGTATAATAGGACCAAGTGGTTGCGGAAAATCAACACTCCTTTCAATAATTGCAGGATTAGAAGAAAAAACAACAGGAGATATATACATAGAGAATGAAAAAGTAGATGGTATTTCAGAAAAGATAGGTTATATGTTGCAACGAGATTGCTTATTAGAATGGAAAACAATATTACAAAACACACTATTGGGGTTAGAAATAAAAAAACAATTAGATAAAGAGAAAAAAGAATATGTAGAAAGTTTACTTAAAAAATATGATTTATATGAATTTAAAGATAAATATCCAACAGAACTTTCTGGAGGAATGAGACAAAGGGTTGCTCTAATTAGAACTCTTGCCACAAAGCCAAAAATACTATTATTAGATGAAGCCTTTTCAGCTTTAGATTATCAAACTAGAATTATGGTTACACATGATATATATGAAATTTTAAGAAAAGAAAATATAACAGCATTAATGGTAACTCATGATATTTCAGAAGCTATAAGTATGTCTGATAGAGTATTAGTTTTGAGCAAAAGACCTGGAACAATAAAAAATATTCACGAAATAAAATTTAGTTTAGAAAATAGAACTCCAATAAATTGTAGAGAACAAACTGAATTTACAAGTTACTTTAATACTCTATGGAAGGAGCTTGGAGTTGATGAATAAAAAAATAATATCTAATGAAAGAAAAGAATATTTAAGAAAAATCAGAAAAAACAAATTTATGGTTTTATTTACACAAATATTTATTTTAATGCTCTTTTTAGGAATTTGGGAAGTTTTAGCAAATAATGGAGTAATAGATAGTTTTATAACAAGTAGTCCAAGTAGGATTTTAAAAACTTTTATGAATCTATCTTCAAATGACCTAGTAAAACATATTTTAGTTACAACATATGAAACAGTTATTGGATTTTTAATAGGAACAAGTTTAGGTGTACTTATAGCGATAATTTTGTGGTGGTCTGATTTTTTATCAAAAGTTTTTGATCCATATTTAGTTGTACTAAACAGTTTACCTAAAGTTGCTCTTCGGACCAATAATTATAATTTGGGTAGGAGCAGGAACACCAGCAATTATAGTAATGGGTGTTGCAATTTCTTTAGTTGTAACAATACTTGAAAATTTGAATGGTTTTTTAAAAACAGATAAAGAGTTAATCAAAATGGCAAAAACGTTTAAAGCAAGTAGATTCCAAGTACTTACTAAAATAGTAATTCCAGCTAATATTAGTACATTTATAAATTCTCTAAAAGTAAATATTGGACTTTCTTTAGTTGGTGTAATTTCAGGAGAATTTTTAGTTTCAAAAGCTGGACTTGGATATTTGATTGTATATGGTGGGCAAGTGTTTAAATTAGATTTAGTTATGACAAGTGTAATAATTCTAGGTGTTGTTGCCGGAATTATGTATGGAGCAGTTTTGTTACTCGAAAAATTTATACTGAGAAGGAGAGTAAGCTAGAAATTGTTAAAGGGTATTGGAATTTTTTTAATTCTAATACTCTTTTTTTGAAAAAAATTTTAAAAAATTGAGTCCATTTTGCATACAAATAGTATCTAATATATAAAGAGTATTAATATATAATATTATATGTAAAAAAGGAGAGGAATATTTATATGATAACAAAAATAAAGAATATAAAAAATGCAATAAATGAAGAACTAGAATATTTAAATTTTAATTTTGACCACACAGGAACTAAATACTTAATTGATGCTATTTATCTATTATATTGTCAAGAAAGTTTTTATAAATTTAGTTTAGAAAGTGAAGTATATCCAATAATAGCTAATAAATATGGAGATACTTTTTCTGCAATAAAAGGTGCGATTGAATATGCAACAGATAAAATGTATTATGAATGTGATGAAGGAATTTTAAGAGATTATATCGAAGCTGAAGAATATAGGGGAAAGAAAAATAAAAACTTTAAACCAGGACCAAAGAAAATTATTCGTGCAGTGTTAAGAAGGATAAAAGATATGTAACAAATAATATATTAAAATTAATAATTGATAAATTTGATAAGACTGATACTTTTCATTAATCTTATATAATTTGCCGGCACTCCTAAAAAAGTATTAATATAGGGAGGTTATGCTTATGAAAAAGTGCAAAATTAAACAAAAGATATTAACAGGACTATTTATAATTTTGTTTTTATCAAATATTGTTTACATAAAACCTAATTATGCTATTACTCCTAATGAAATTGGAGATATTAGTGGTAGATGGTTCTATATAAAAAATGCTTATACAGGCAAATACTTGGATGTAGTTAATGGTACTGCTCAGGCAGGAAATTATGTACAACAATATGAATTCAATGGTTCAAATGCTCAAAAATGGTATTTCTATTATGAGGGAAATGGCTTATATACAATTGCAAGTAAAGTTGGTACAACAATAGAAGGAAATACTGAGTTTCTAAATTTCGCACTAGATGTAGATAATGGTATAAATGAAGATGGAACTAAAGTACATTTATGGGATTTGGTAAGTGGTGATACTCAATTATTTACTGTAACTAAAACTTCAATGGGAACTTATGTGTTAAGAACTAAATGTAGTAATTGGAATAGATGTGTTACAATAAATACAGATGGATGTAGTAATGGAATAAGGACTTGTCAAAGATGGTATAATAATGATGCAGATCAAGAATGGATATTAGAACCTGTAACAAAATATAATGCATTAGGTATTACTTATGCAGAAGCTAATTGGAATAATAGAGTATTATGCTATCCAGATTGTTCTAAAATAGGCGGAGATTGTGCAAATTTTGTGTCACAATGTTTACTTGCAGCAGGAGTACATAGAAATTCTAATTGGTATATGGATAAACTAAATCACGTTTATCAAACACCAGCAAAAGATACAACTCAATTAGATGCTTCATGGAGCTATTCTAGCAGTTGGATTAATGCAAATAGTTTTAAAAAATATTGGAAAGATAATGCTAAAAGAACTTATGCTTGTACAGGAAAATATGCTAAAGAGAATATGTTTGATGTCTATCATGAGGACTATGTAGCTGGTGATGTAATTCAATATATTGAAAAATTTGCTACATTTGAATTAGATGCAAAGCATACAATGTATATTACTGATTATAAGACTCAAACTGTAAATGGAACTTTATATCCAAGTTATATCGTAACATACCATTCAACAGATACACCAGCTAGACCATTAACTGAACTATATAATATGTTTCCAGATTATAACTTTAGAATGTATGAAATGTAAAAGGAGTGATATTATGAATAAAAAAATTATGTTATTAGTTATAATATTATTTATGATAATTGTACCAATAATTGTTTTTTCAACAAATAGTTTTGTAAGCTATAGAAATGGAAAAGCTGTTGTTGTAGAATGGGAAGAAAAAGCTGAATTAGAAGATGGACAAAAATATACTATAGCTATAGAGAGTGGTAAAGATTCAGAAGAATATAATAGAGAGCAAGATTTAAAGAAAAAACGTCAATATGAAGAAAATATGTATTCTCAAGACAATATTGCAGAACCATCTATTGAAACTTATGATATGAAAGATGAAGAATTAATACGCTATAATGAATTACAAGAAAAAACACAGAGAACATTAACTTTATTATTTGAATACTATGGTAAAGAAGAAATTGAAGAACTATATAAAAATGCTGAAAATAGTTCTATTAAGGATGGAAAATATGCAATATCAGAATATGCAGAAGAACTATTAGATAAAATATTACAATTGGTTGAAAAAGAACCAATAAGTGCTGAAGATAAAGCTATGTTAGTAGACATGTTAGAACAAATGGATTTGCAAACTTTAAACAATAGAAATATAGAAAAGAGATTGCAAAATTTAGATATAGAAGTAGATAAATAGATATGTATCTTAAAATAATATATAAATCTATATAAAAAATAATAACCTCTAGTTATATCATTAACTTTGAGGTTATTATTTTTTATTTACTTTTTTCACACTTTACCTTCAAAACTAATACAATATATAAAAAAGTTAGGAGGAAAATGTGTGAAAAGAAAATTATTACTTACAATAGCAGTAATAGTTCTTATTATTGTTGCTGGAATTATTATTGCAATTAGTAGCTCAAATACTACTAATGAAAATTTGCAAACAATTAATGTAAGCGAAGTTACAAGATCAGTTTTTTATTCTCCACAATATGTAGCAATTCAAAAAGGATTTTTGGAAAAATATGGTATAAAAATTGAACTTACAACTGGGCAAGGGGCAGATGCTGTTATGACATCAGTTCTTTCAAATCAAGTAGAAATAGGATTTGCAGGACCAGAAGCATCAATATATGTTTACAATGAAGGAAAAGAAGATCATACAGAAGTATTTGCACAATTAACTAAAAGAGATGGATCATTTTTAGTTTCAAAAACTAATACAGATAATTTTAATTGGAATGATTTAAGAGGAAAAACAGTAATTCCAGGAAGAAAAGGCGGAGTTCCATATATGACTTTAGAATATGTTTTAAAACAGAATGGAATAAATCCACAAACAGATTTAATATTAGATGATAGTATTAAGTTTGATTTAATGGCAGGAGCATTTAGCAGTGGTGAAGCAGAATATGTAACATTATTTGAACCAACAGCTTCTATGACAGAGATGCAAGGCAAAGGCTATGTAGTGGCATCGGTTGGCGAGGCTTCGGGAGAAATACCATATACAGCATATTTTGCAAAAAAAAGTTATATTGAAAAAAATCCTGATATAATACAAAATTTTACTAATGCTATATATGAAGGTCAACAATGGGTAAAAGAACATACTTCTAAAGAAATTGCAGAATCTGTTCAAAGTTTCTTTCCAGATACAGATTTAGAAATGCTTGAAACTGCAATACAAAGTTATAAAGACATAGATGCTTGGAATGATACACCAGTACTTACAAAAGAAAGCTTTGAAAAACTTGAAGATGTAATGATAGAAGCAGGAGAACTTTTAAATAAAGTTCCATATGAAGAATTAGTAAATAATACTTATGCTGAAAAATCAATTGAAAATAAATAAGATTATAGATTGAAGTTAGTTTGCATCCTAACTTCAATCTTGCTTTGTTTACATAAATATGATATAATATTGAAGATAAACTATATTAATCCTGTTTTAGTATGCAGGGGAGTAACAACAAGAAACTATTAACAACGTCATCAAACAATGTGAACAGGAGGGCTTTTTATGATGTCATTAGCTTATGCGTATTCTCTTATTTTAGGTGTTTTTCTTATCTTTATGGGATTTCAGGCAAATAATGCTGGATGGACACGGAAGATTCCCACTTCTTACAGATTAACATACTTTGTTCTATATGTATGTTATGTTGTTCAGGCAATATATTTAGCAAGAAGCATTGGAGACGATCCATCAGTTGGAAATGCATTTGTAACTTCAATACTTATTGCACTTGTTATTGCCAATATGGTACTTATACCAGCAGTTATACTTACTCGTGAAGGTGTAACAAGAAAAATAAGTTTTAAGAACACATTACTATATGGATTCAACAAAAAGGAGGAAGAATACAGAAAGTTAAATGTAGAAGAATTTGCAGACCTAAATAATATTGATTATATTCCATTTGTTGGAGGGAGTGTAATCGAAAATGATGAGGGAATTGAGCGGATTGTTGCAAGTGAAAATAAATATATCAGATTTTATCCTTTCAATGATGGCTACAATTATTCTCCAAAAAAAGAATGGTTTGGCAAATTTGAAAAAGATGGTTCGGTATATTATGCAATGATGCTGGATACGAAAAAAGCATTCAACTGTATCACAAATCTGAAAGATATCCTTATGCAGATGATTCAGCTTTATTGTGATAACATGAACAATGATGTTTTCTTGGATCCATATGAATTTGCACTGATTCTTGAAGACGAGCCCAAAGAAGGATATGTTGGACGAGCAAAGCTTGCAATCACAGCTGATACAATCAAAAACAAGAATATCGAAGCAGATGAGAGAGAAGAACGAAAGAAATACTATCTTAACAGGCTGTTAGATTGTTTCATTGGTTGGAATTTCGGCGTGATTATCGAGAATAACACGGATTTAATGGTCAAAGTAATGCTTCTTAATGACTGGGTTATTACAAAGGGAATGCGTGTTCCAAAAGGAACTGGTAGTAAACTGCATTTCGATGAGTATATTAAGCGGTACAAATTGAAAACAAAAGAAAACTGTTTTTAACTGATATCATAATTGAGGCGGGAAGATTCTTCCCGCCTTCAAATATTTTAATTGCTATGTCAATAAAATAAATAAACAATAAAAAATTAATTTTTTTAAAAATCCATCTAATGATTGAAATTAGAAGGATTTTTTATGTTTAGAATAATAAAAAACAAATGGCTTTTTAACAAAATGTTAAAAAGTACTTGACAAAACAATAACTTTTTAATAAAATGTTAATAAGTCAAGAGGAGGTATATGAAATGAGCAAAGAAGATATAAGTTTAGGAAAATCTAAATATGCAAATTTAGCATTAAGCACAGATATGTTAATATTTTCTGTTTCAAAAGGGAATGCCAAAACATGTAGAAATTTATCAGAAAAATATTTCAGTATATTGTTAGTAAAAAGAACTTCAGAGCCTTTTAAAGATAAATGGTGTTTGCCTGGAGGTTTTGTTGAAAAAAGTGAAACATTAGATATGGCGGCAGAAAGAATTTTAGCTAAAGAAACTAATTTGCATAATATTTATAAAGAACAATTATATACATTTGGAGAAATTAATAGAGATCCAAGAATGAGAGTAATAAGTACATCATATATGGCTTTAATAGATAGAGAACAATTAAAAGAAAATTTAAGTGATAATGCAAGTTGGTTTAATATTCATGTTCAAGAAAAAGAAAATGTTTTAAATGTTTTACTAGAAAATGAAGAAGAAAAAATAGAATATAAACTAAAAAAAGAATTAGTAAATAAAACAACAAATCAATATAAATATGAAATTCTTGAAAATGAAAAAATTGGATTTGACCATACAAAAATAATAATAACAGGTATCTCAAGAATGAAAAACAAAGTTCAAGATACAGATATTATTTTTAATATGATGCCAGAGTATTTTACTTTAGGAGAATTACAACAAATATATGAGGTAATTTTAGATAAAAAATTATTAGATCCAGCTTTTAGAAGAATTATTGCAGATAAAGTGGAAAAAACAGATAAGCTTGTAAAAACTGGTGGACACAGACCATCAGTATTATATAAATACAAGAATTAAAATTAGGAGGTTTTTATTATGAACGAAAAAGAAAGTATAATCAAAGGGATGGACAATTATATCAAAAGAATAAAAAGATGTGAAAGTACTTATGAAGAATTGTTAAATAGTATACCAGAAGATTATGATGAAAAAATTTACAAAGTAACAGATAGAAACTTATTTAGTAAAATAATTTTTAACTTTGTAACAGCGTTAAATCAAGATAATGCAGAAGGCGATTTAATGAAAATATATGATGTAGCAGTTCATATGAAAACAAAAGCATTAATTATAGCAAATAAAGGAGCAACTTTATATTCATTAACAGAAAAATATGAAACTCCACACTTAGTAAGACACATTGGACTTTGTGTATATATGCCTGGAATAGGTATGGAATATGCAAATGCAGGAATTGTTGGAAATATATATGATGAAGGAATTGTTTTAAGAACAGAATCAGCTTGTACCCCTTCATTTTTATTTGGCTCACAAAGATGTAACTGTCATTATCAATGGAAAAACATAAGAGAATTATCAGCTACATTTAATAAAGTAGAAACTCCTGATATACAAAATGGAGATGATTTTGAAAGATGGGTTCAAGAGCAATATAAATATGAAAATGGAAAACATATATATCAAAATAAAGGAAATTTAGGATTTGTAATGTTACACATCGATTCTCAAAATGGTATGGGAAGTGGTTATACAGAAGACGAATTTGTTTTCAATTTAGCAGAAAGAGCATCAATTAGACATAGAGGAGAATATACATCAGAGCAAACATATAAAACAACTATGTATGGTGGATTTACAACAATAGGTCTAAAAGGAGATCCAAGAAGTGCAAATAATAATGTTGGTTATAAAATTACACCAGTAATTTTAGATTATTTAGGAGCAAATAAAAAAGTAATTATGCTTACAAACAATCCTTTAAAAATTATGCAAATGGAAAACTTTGGTTATGAAATAATAAGAGTAAAATCAATTGGGGCTGTAAATGTTGCAGGAAGTACAGAAGCAACTCAAAGAGGAACAGAATTTAATCATATGGATATAAATGGCGATTTAACATCTTTTAAAGAAGATTACGACAGAATTAAGGAAGAAATAACTGAAATTGTAAGTAAAGATTTTTTCAAAAAACAATTGAAAGGAGCATAAGTATGAAATTAAGTTATATATGCTTTGAAGTATCGAGTATTTGTAATATGGATTGCAAATTCTGTTTTGCGAATTGGAGAGAAAATCGAAAGCAACTGCCACTTGAAAAAGTACTCTCAATTATAGATAAATTAAAAGAATATGGAGTCGAAGCAATAAATCTAACAGGTGGAGATCCACTGGTTAGAAATGATATTGTAGAAATATGCAAACATTGTAGAAAAATTGGAGTCATTCCAATAATTTCTACAACAGGAATTGAATTGTTAAAAGATAAAGAAGTTTTAAATTATATAGATTCAATAAATTTACCTTTAGATTCATTTGAGCAAGAAATACATAACGAAATGAGACCTTGCTCTATCAAAAATCACCACAGATTAATATTAGATTTAATAGAATACATTCGAAAAAATTATCCAAAGATTAAAATAAAAATAAATACAATGGTTGGAAAAATGAATAAAAACGATGTAATAAATATCGGAAAGCTAATAGAAGGAAAAATATACAGTTGGAAACTTGGAAAATTCTTTAGTAGTGGATATGGAAAAAAGTATGAAGAAATGTTTGAAATATCTGCTGAAGAATTTGAAGAAGTTGTTCGAAACTGTAAAGAAAAATATAAAGATATTAACATTGTTGACCAAGAATTTATACCAAAAGAAGATGAAATATATAATATTTTCATTGATTGCTATGGGCGTGTAAATGTTCATACAGATGATGGAATTAAAAGCTATGAGAATATTGAAGACATAGAGAAACTTGGAGTTAAGAAAAAAATTGATAATGTGTGCATGGCAAAAAAATCATATTTAGAAAAAGTTTATAAATAATGGGGGTTTTTATGAAAGTTAAAATTTGTGGAATTAGTAATGAAATAGATGCTCTTACTGCGATAAGTTTAGGAGCAGATTGTATAGGTTTTGTAATGGGAGGAAAAGTATTACCTATTGAAGTTGAACCATATGCACAATGGGTTAGAGAAACTATTAAAAAGTTTCCTAAAGGAGTTGATAGTTTTTTAGTAACACATCTTTTTGATGCAGATGATATTTTAGATTTATCAAATTATATTAAAAGTACAGGAATTCAAATTTCAGAAGATATAGATATAGAAGAAGTAAAAAAAGTAAGAAAAAATACTAATAAAAAAATTATAAAAACTGTTGTTACAACAGATCCAAAGGCAACAGAAAAATTAAAATTATATGAACCTTATTGTGATTACTTTTTATTAGATTCAAGAGATAGTGGTTATACTGGTGGCACTGGAAAAGAAAACAATTGGCAAATGTGCAGAAGGTTAATAGATATGACTGAAAAGCCTGTATTTATTGCAGGAGGTTTAAATCCTGAAAATGTAAAAGGAGCAATTGAAGAAACTAAACCTTATGGTGTAGATGTTTCTACTGGAATTAGCTGTTATAGCGAAAGATATTTAAGAAAAGATAGAAAAGACCATAATAAAATAGAAAAATTTATAAAAATTGCAAAGGAGTATTAAATGCAAGAATTATTTGGAAAAGTAGATAATTTAGAATGTTTTACTCATCCTAAATTTAATGAAAAATTTAAGTTTATGAATGAAGAGCAAAGTATAAATTTGGCAAGAAAAGTTTTAGAAGAATTTTTAAAATCGAGTTATAAGCAGATTGTAGTAATAGAAAGTGGAACATCTCCTTTAATTTCAATAATTAAAAAATTAGAGGAATATAAAAAATCAAATTTGAATTTAATGCAAATAAAGATTCCAAGAGATTTAGACTTTAATTTGTATAAATGGTTTGAAACATATTTATCAGAAGAAGAATTTTATTCAAGAGAAAAAAGCTTAAAAAAAGCGTGTGAAAAATTCAATTTAGAAGAGTTTATAAGTAAAGAGAAATTTTCAATTTATGATAGCATAAAGGATAACAAAGTTTATAGTCAAGAAAATAAAAAGTTTCAAGAAATATTAAAAGGAACAAAATTATATGAAATATTTACAAATCCATTTTTAATTTTTGATGAATATATTAATGCAGGAACAATAATTAGAAATTTTAATGGAATTGTAAGACTATTTACAGATAATCCACAATTTAAGCTATCTGCATATTGCATGTTTTTAGATAATCCTGAAAATTATAAAAAAATTGCATTTACAATATATGATAATAGTACTGAGCTTGAAGCATATAGAAATGGAGCATATCCTTTTGAAAACAGAATTGATTTAATTGAATATTATTATTTTATTTCAAAAGATAATTTTCAAAAAGTGTATTTAAAAGATTTAAAAATTGGTTTAGAAAATTTTAATAATAATGAATTTTATAATTTATTAAATGAGAAGATTTCGAAAAATAGTATTTTAAATAAATTAAAAGAAAATTTGGAAGAAAATCAAGTAAGAGAATATGTTTCAAATAATGATATTATAAGATACTTATTAAAATATTTAGATGAAAAAGTATATGGAAAAAATAGGATTTCAGATTTCTTTGATCAAGTATTTGAACTTTATGCTCCATCCTGGTCACCAATGCCAGTAATATTTCATTTAGATTATTGGAATGGATTTTCTAAAATTCAAAAAGATATAGAAAATATTGCTTCTGAAATATTGGAAGATTATAAAACTTATAGATTATCAATTTTAAGAGAGGCAATAGAATCACTCGAGATGAACAATAAAATATGGAAAGAAAAAATAGAAGGGATGATTTAATATGAATATAATAGATATTTCAATGGAATTAAATGAAAAAACAGTAGTATGGGTAGATGATGAACCACCAAAACTTATACCGCTTGCAAGAAAGCCAGAAGCTCCTATAAACTTTACTTGGTTAGATTTTGGAGCACATGCAGGAACACATATAGATGCACCATATTATTTATTTAATGAGAAATGGAAAAGTGATGAAGTTCCATTTGAAGTTTTAATTGGAGATTGCCAAGTAGTTGATTTAACAGATGTAGATGATTTAATTGAAGTTGAAGATTTAAAAAAACATAATATAACATGTGAAAGAATTTTACTTAAAACACAAAACTCATATGATAATATGGAAAAATATAATCCAAATCATGTTGCATTATCAATTGATTCGGCAGAATATTTAAGAGATTTAGGAATAAAACTGATAGGATATGATTATCAAAGCTTTGAAAGAAATGGAGCAGTTGATATTCATAGAATATTTATGGAAAGAAATATTGTGGCATTAGATAATTTAAGATTAAAAGAAACAGAAGAAAAAATATATAAAATGGTATGTTTGCCAGTTAAAGTTACAGGTATTGATGCAGCACCTTCAAGAGCAATATTAATAGAAGAGTAGAGGTGAAATTATGGATTATAAAGAGTTTGTAAGAAGTTACAAAGATTTTCCTAAAAAAGATGTATTGTTTTGGGATTTTACTTATTTATTAAAAAATGTAGAGGCTAGAAAATCTGCTATAAATGAAATAAAAGAATTTTTGAAAGATAAAAAAATTGATAAAATTGTTGCAATTGAATCAAAAGGATTTACAATTGGTTCAATACTTGCATATGAATTAGACCTACCACTTGTATTAATTAGAAAACCAAATTTAATTCCTGGAAAGTTTTATTCAGAAGAATTTATAAAAGAGTATGGAAAAGCAGAATATCAAATAAAAGATGATAGTATTGATAAAGATGAAAATGTAGTAATTGTATATGATATTATGGCTGGAAGTGGTGCAAGTAAAGCTGCAATAAATTTAGTTGAGAAAAGCGGTGGAAATGTAGAAGGATTAGTTTATATTACAGAACTTGAATATTTAAATGGACGAGAAGATTTGAAAGACTATAATATTTTTTCATTAGTAAAGGTGGAGGAGAAAAAATGATAAAATATATAAGTTTAGATTTACAAGGAACTTTGTCAGATAGTAAATTTTCAGATAATTTCTGGATTGAAACTATACCACAAAAATATTCTGAAAAATTTAATATTGATTTGCAAGAAGCAAAGAAAATTTTAAAAGAAAAATTTAAAAAATATGGTATTTATAATATCTTATATTATGATGATAAATATTGGTCAGAATATTTAGAGTTTGATATAAAGCAAGAATTAGATAAAAGTAAAATAAGACCGAGTATAAATAAACAGCTATATGAGTATTTATCAAAAATTAATTTACCTAAAATTATAGTTTCAACAACAACTAATTTGTTTATTAATTATGAGTTAGGAGAAAAGGTGAAAGACTTTGAAAAAATATATTCAGCTTGCGATTATTTTGGAATTGGTGGAAAAACAAAAGAAGTATATGAAAAGATTACAGAAGAATTAAATGTAAAGCCAAGCGAAATATTACATATTGGGGATAATTATGTAATGGATGTAGAAAATGCTGAAAAAGTGGGTGTAAATTCAATATTATATAATGACGATATTAAAAATTTGATGTATAATATTAAAAAAATTATTTAAGAGTGAAAAGGAGAATTTAATTATGAAACAAGAAATGATTGATGAATATAATAAAATAGGAGAAAAAATAGGAGTAGTTGATAAAGAAATTGCACATAGAGATGGACTATGGCATAAAACAATTCATGTATGGGTTATAAATGATAAAAATGAAGTTTTATTACAATATAGATGTGCACAAAAGAAGTTATATCGAAATATGTGGGATACATCATTTGCAGGTCATATTGATGCAGGAGAAAGTCCTATTGAAGCTGTAATTCGTGAAGGAAAAGAAGAACTAGGAATTGATGTAGATCTAGAAAAATTGGAATTCCTTATGACAATGGTTGAAAAAGTTAAATATGAGCAAATTGTAAGTAATGAATTTATAGATGTTTTTGTTTTAAGACAAAATGTTGATATAAACAAAATTGCACTTCAAGAAGAAGAAGTAGCTGAAGCAAAATATGTTTCTATGAATGAATTTTTTGAAATAGTTGAAAATGGAAATATATGTCCACATAAAATGATTTATAAAGTCTTAAAAGAATTATGGAAATAGAAAAAAGAAAACGAGCCCCCAAAAATTACTTGGGGGCTCTTATCAATTTGTTATTGTGTTACTTAAATCTGCCAGCTAACAAAGCTTGCATCAGACGGCATTCTGAGATCGCCACGAGGAGATACGCTTATGCTACCAACCTTCGGACCATCAGGAACACAGTTACGTTTGAACTGGTTATTAAATGCTCGCTTAATGAAATCATTGTAATAACTGATAAGATGACCTTCATCATACTTATTTTTGAAAGCGTGTTTGGCAAGAAAAACAGTTTTTCTTCCATCAAAACCATTTCTTAACCAATAGTAGATGAAGAAATCAATGAGTTCGTAAGGACCTACTGTGCTTTCAGTTTTCTGCACAATTTTTGTCCCATCACTCGGCAAAAGTTCAGGTGAGATTGGTGTGTCGATGATGTCCAAAAGGATGTTGTTCAGGCTTTCATGTTCACCGCCAAATCTTGCATACCATTCAATAAGGTATTTTACAAGTGTTTTGGGAATCGAGCAGTTCACATTGTACATCGACATATGGTCTCCATTATAGGTGCACCAGCCAAGCATCAGTTCAGATAAATCGCCAGTTCCTACGAGGATACCACCCATTTTATTTGCCATGTTCATGAGAATGCTGGTTCTTGCACGAGCCTGCACATTTTCGTAGGTAATATCATGAACACTTGGATCATGCTCCAAATCTTTGAAAGACTGGGTACAAACATCTTTGATAGGAATTACCTTCAAAGTAGTACCAAGTTCTTCGCAAAGCTTTAAAGAATTGTTGTAAGTCCGATTTGTTGTGCCGAATCCAGGCATTGTTATACCGATAATACCACTGGTTTCAAGATTCAGCTTGAGGAATGCTTCATAACATACCAGAAGTGCAAGCGTAGAATCAAGTCCGCCAGAAACTCCAATGGTAACTGTTTTACATCCAATAGAGTACAGTCGTCTTGCTAAAGCAGTAGACTGTATCGAAAGAATCTCTTTGCAAACATTGCCACCAGATTCATTCATGATATTAGGAATGAATGGGTGTGGATCAATTTTTCTGGTCAGAACAAAGCCATCTTCAACAGAATTATTATCAGGTTCTGCATAAGAACTCTGCAAATTAATTTCTTCAACTGGGATGATTCTGTACTTTTTGAGATCTATTGAGTGTTTGCTATCAGCAAATGTCTTGTTTCTGCGACGCTCGTTTGTAAGATATTCTACGTCAACGTCAAAAATTTCCATTTGATCTGTAATCTCAAATCTCTCAAGATGAGCAAGTTCTTTACCATTCTCATAAGCATAACCGCTTCCACCAAAAACTAAATCAGCAGTGGATTCAGAAAATCCAGCAGAAGTGTAAAGATATGCTGAAATAGTGCTAGCACTTTGAGATTTAACAAGTTGTTTACGGTACTCATTTTTTCCAACTAACTCATTGCTTGCAGACAAGTTTGCCAGAATATTTGCGCCTGCCAAAGCAAGTTCAGAGCTGGGAGGGATTGGAGCCCAAAGATCTTCACAAATTTCAACACCAAGTCGATAGCCAGAAATTGACGAAAAAATCAGATTGCCAAAAGGTATCTTTTTTCCAAACAACTCAATTTCGGTAAGGCTGGTATGCGAAAACCATCGTGCTTCATAAAACTCCTTATAATTTGGAATGAAGCGTTTGGGGACAACTCCCAATATTTTGCCATGCTTAATTGCAATTGCACAGTTATACATATCATCATTGACATTAAGCGGAGCTCCGATTAAAACCAGAATAGATTTGGTCAGAGTGAATTTACGTATCTGATTAATCTGAGTCATACACTCTTCCATAAGATGAGTAGTTTCGAAGAGATCTTGACAGGTGTAACCAGTTAAGCAAAGTTCAGGAAAAACCAAAATTTTTGCGTGCCGCTCTTCAGCAGTAAGAATCTGTGCTTTAATTTTTTTTGCATTTTCTGCAGGGTTGCCGATCTTACCATTGAAGTTTGCGATTGCACATTTTACAAAGCCATAATTTTTCATACTGTTTACCTCCTAATGTGTTATATGGTTTTATTATGGTTTACAATAACAAGTTGATTTTGCTTTAGTTATTCAAAATAACAAATAACCTTATAAACAAAATGCTCATATAAGTATATCATTTTTAAAATATTATGTCAATTTGATTTAATAGAAATAATTTACATAAAACTTGCAAAACTAAAATTATTCTGATATAATATTACAGACAAAACTTTGAATAATTACCTTGATACTTAGTATCATATAGGTAGAACACCAATATATTTAAAAAAGTATATTGTGCTCAAAAAAGTTTTGGCATTGTAATGCTAAAATTTATAAGGAGGTTTTGAAACATGAAAGCAAAGCTTAATGAAATCGTAAAACTGGACAAGGTGGGAAAGTTCGAAGGAGCAATTGATTTCGGTAAATTCGATGAGATGGCAAATCAGGAGAATATGACACCGGCTGTAAATGATCACATCAAAGTATTGCTGGTAGGAATTGATTTCCAGTACTGTTTCTTTGAAGGTGTTGGAACTTTAGGCGTGCCGGGGTCGAGAGATGACATCAGTCGTACCATTAAATGGCTGTACAGAAATGGCCATAAGGTGACAAGAGTCATGCTCAGCGCCGATGATCACACAATGCAACAGATATTTTTCCCTTGCTGGTGGAGAGACAGAGATGGTAACACAGCAGATCCCAATACTGTAATCACACACAGCGCTGTGGCTTCTGGTGTATGGATTCCGAATTATGACAAGCTGATTCCAGATGAAAAAAATCCTGGTAAAATGATTTCTTATTGCCAGGAATATGTAAGACATCTGGAGGAACAGGGGAATCAGGAACTTAGAATCTGGCCATACCATGCAACCAGCCAGACTTTCGATGCCAATATCGAAGCCCAGCTTTCTGCAATGGTTTACTATCATGCCAGATGCCGTCAGAATGATCCGTATATTGCACGTAAAGGCGATGATCCATGGACAGAAATGTACAGCCTGATTAAGCCAGAGTGGTCTATTGATGACTATGTTAACAGGCCTGTTTTGAACGAATTCTGCAACTATGATATTATCGTGTTTACAGGAGAAGCAGCATCTCATTGTGCAGGGTTAACTGTTCGTCATACCGCAGAGAACTTTGCGGGTGTACCCGAAAGTGCCAGACCCCGTATTGTAGTTCTTAGAGACTGCATGTCTCCGATTCCAGGCTTCGAGGAGTACACAGAGAATCTGTACAAGACTCTTGAGAGCAAATACGGAGTACTGATAACCAGATCGACAGAGTTCATGTTATAAAACCAAAGTAACCAATTAGAGACACAAGTTTTTGGATATTTTTGACCAATAAAATATGCGTATGTTATTAAAGTAACATACGCATAAAGGTCAATTATGTTCATCAGCTAGTGTCTCTATTTGGTTAATACATTTTTTTATTACTTCATCAATTGATAAATTATCAGTATCAATTACAACATAGTTATATTTATACTTTTTTACAAATTCTAATAATTTATCATAACCATTTTTTTTCATATTATCTTTTTGTAAATCTGGATCATTTGGATTTCTATTTGAAATTCTATTCAATCTAATTTCTGGACTGGCATATAGAATAATTGTTAAATCAGGTTTTCCAAATAGTTTTACCTGTGTATCAAATATTTCTTTACTTTGTTCATTGCCATTCCAATAATAATTTAAAAGTACATGTCTATCCATAACAATATTTTCGTTTTTATATTGATTTAAAGCAAAAATATCTCCCAAAGCTAAATACCATGCTTTTAATTTTATATCTTTATTATCAAATATTTTTTTAGAAATTTTCTCAATATGTTTATCATCTATTTCAAATAGTTCTTTTAGAGGTTCTTTGATATATTTGAATTTTAATTTTTCTTCTATACTTTTGGCAACAGTAGTTTTTCCACTGCCGTCCATTCCTTCAATAGCAATAATCATTTTAATCTCCAATCATTTCTTTACTAATTAATATATATCATTTTTTAAGATTAAAGTAAAGCTTCAAGAATTGGACATTTTTACTAATATATGTTAAAATATATTATGTTAATTATAAAAC
>CAORJJ010000037.1 GCA_948517135.1 uncultured Clostridia bacterium
GTTCTATGTTTGTTGATTGCAGTTTATTTTATTATAACCAATTAACAGATTCAGAAAAAGAAGTATATCAAGTTTTTAGTAATTCGAAAAATGCTTTTATTAATAATGAAGAGATTTATTGTTTGTCATCTGAAGAGTTATGGAATACATCCACTTCTTTTGAAATGATAAAAAAATCAATGACAGCATATTGTTATGATACTCCAGAAAGTACAATTTATATTAATCATTATATGATTAAAGCAATATATAATATTCAGAATAATTGTTATGATTATTATGTAAAACCACATATTAAATATAAGAATTATTCGAATGTTGATACAAAAGAAATTGAAAATAACCTTGAGGAGATTGAACAAGTTACAAAAGAATTTGTTATGACATTGTCTGGAACAGATGCTGAAAAATTAACTCAAATTCATAATTGGTTAATTGATGGTGCAAGATATGATATGACTCTTTCATTGCCTAATACAGCTAATATTTATGGTGCAATTATAGATAAAAGTTGTATTTGTGCGGGATTTGCTAACGCTTTTAAATATGTTGCCGATATGGCAGATTTAAAAGTTATATATGTTACTGGGACAGCCTTTTTTTCGGGGACAACAGCATATCATGCTTGGAATCTTGCTAATGTAGAGGGTAAATGGAAAATAGTAGATGTAACATGGGATTTATCTTGTTCAAATGAATATGAATTTTCAAAAAGATTTCTGCTTATCTTTCGTGATGAAGAAAATGGAACTGCACATATTCCTGAAACTGAAAAATTTGTCTATCCGGATTAAATTGTTTGCCTGGATACAGTGTTTGTATCCAGGATTTTTTAATTAATTTTTGAAACTATGTAATTATTTTGAGTAAGAATAATATATCCTTTTTCTTGTTCTTCAAAAGAACTGAACACAATATTAAGTGCTCCATCTATTGTTTCTCTATTATTTACTATTCCTATATTTTTAATACTAATATTTTTATCAGCTAATATATTTGCAATTTTTGCTATTGCTCCACTTTCATCTTTTATTGTTATATTTAATGTTGGAAGAGCTTGTCCATTTACCTTTTTATTTATAAAACTGTCTCTGTATTTTTTTGAAGAATCAAAAAAGTTGTATACATTTTTTGAGTTATTTATATTGTCTTTAATTTCATTTAATGTTTGGATATATTTTTCTAGTATAGGTATTATTTCTTTTTTATTTTCGCTACAAATATGCATCCACATTGTTGGATCTGATGATGCAATTCTTGTTATATCTTTAAATCCACCTGCTGCTAATGTTTTCAGGTTTTCTTTTTCATCATCTAAATCTTTTACTAGATTTACAAGTCCAGCAGCAATTACATGTGGAACATGACTTATTGCTGCTACAATATAATCATGCTTTTCAGGTTCTACTGTAACTGGGATTGCTTTTAATTCTTTCACAATTGTTTCTACCTTTTTTGTTGCTTCGATATTACTATTTTTTGTTATTATATAGTATGTGTTTTCAAAAAGATAATTATTTGATGTATTATACCCTGTTCTTTCTGAGCCAACCATTGGATGACCACCAACAAAATTTACATCTATTTTTTCTAATGCTTGAATTATGCTATTTTTTGTACTTCCAATATCAGTTATTATGCAATCTTTTTTTATTATATATTTCAACCTGTTTGCATATTCTGAAATAAATCCAACAGGAGTGCATAAAAATATTATGTCTGTATCTTTAAAGTCTTCTAAATTTGTAGTATATTCTGTTATTGAGTTGTCTTTTTTTGCTTGTTTTAATGACTCAATATTATTATCAAATGCTATAATTGAACAAATTTTTGAAGAGGTTATTAAAGTTTTAGCAATACAGCCACCCATAAATCCAAGTCCTATAATTCCTATTTTATACATTTTATCACCTTCATTTTTATAAATTTTAAATATTATATCAGAATTTATATTTATAATAAATATAAAATGGTAAGATAATTTCTATCTTACCACCAATATTTTAATTATTTATTCGTAAAACTTCTCCTACATAGATTAAGTTTACGTTTTGTATGTGATTAAGTTCTGCAATTTTTTGCACAGTAGTATCAAATTTTAATGCAAGTTCGCTTAATGTATCTCCTCTTTCAACAGTATAATGTATATGATTTGTATCATATAGTACTTCATTATTAGGATTACTATTTATAGGTACTTTAATTTCTTCTCCAGGATATATTAAATTTGGGGTTTTTATATTATTTAAAATAACTAATTCTTTTACAGTAGTACCATATTTTAAAGCAATTCCACTAAGAGTATCTCCAGATTTTACAATATAGCTTGCATCATGATTATAATTTTTTGAATCTCCAGTTTGTTTAATTTGAGAAGTGTCATCTAATAATATTTCATTTGTAAATTTATCTTTATCTACAAATCCTCTAATTCCTGCAACTTCTCCACGACTTGTATATTGAAAACCGTCGCAATAGTCCCAGTTGCTTTCTCCAGGCATTTCTACTCCATATTCTGCAATCCATAAGGGATAATTTTGAGCAAGTTCTTTACTGAAAATATTTCTTGCATCATATGCATCACTATAAATAATAACATCTTTTCCTGTAATTTCTTTAACTTTTTCTAAAAAGGCTCTTGAAATATTATTAATTTCAGAAACTGTTAAGTTTCCAAATACTTCAAAATCCATAGCTAATTTGCAATCTGCATTTGTATTAGATATTACAGAACAAAAGAATTCAGCTTGCCTTATAGCTTCTTCTTTACTTCTTGCAGTTAAGAAATGATAAAATCCTACTTTTAAACCATTAACTTTTGCATTATTATAATTTATCTTAAAATATGAATCTATTATGTTTTCTCCTTGGCTCGATTTTATATAAACAATATCAATTCCACTATTTTTTACTTGAGTATAGTTTATAGAACCTTGCCAATTACTAACATCTATTCCATCATAGAACTGATTTCCAGATAGAGTTGTAGCAAAAGAAGTTAATGGTAAAAAAGTTAGTAATAATGTAATAATAAAAGTTTTAAGTTTCATCTTTACCTCCAATCTAGTATTTTTCTATAATATGAATGGTAAAGTATTTTTGAAACTTGTAAATTTATTTATCTTCAATAATTAATTGGTAACCATTTTCTCTATCTTCTTCAATATCTTTAGCTGTAATTTTTAGATGTTCTTGTTCTAAATTATCTATATTAACTATTGTATCTATTTGCTCTTCTCCATCTTCTGACATAAGTGTATATGTTACTGTATTATCTCCATTTGACATTTTTTCTTCTTTCATTTCTGTAAGTTTATATTTACTTTTATCATAATCAATTGTAATGATTTCTTTATATTTTTCTTTAATATCTTCTACTAATTTTCCTTCTGTTGCTGCATTTACAGTTAGAAAACTTCCAGATAATAAGATTATAGTTGTTGCACATAATGAGATAATTTGCTTTCTTTTACTTATTTTCATGGCATACTCCTTTTCTAAATTAGATACAACTATTTTATTTCTGACATTTTTTAATATTTTATTATTCAATTCATTATTTTCCATAGCTGTACCCTCTTTCTTTCAATTTCTTTCTTACAGATTTTCTTAATCTATGTAAAATTACTTTTACTTTTCCTTCTGAAATATTGAGCTCTTTCGAAATTTCTTTTATTTTCTCAGATTTGTAATAAAATTTTATAAATATTTCTTTTTCTTTTTCTTTCATATTATCTAAAGTTTCAGATATAATTTTGCTTTTCTCATTTTCTTCCACTAATGTATTTATATCTATTGAATTAGTAAGTTCATTTTCATAGTATTCTATATTTTCAATGGTATGATATATATATATACTTCTATACTTCTTTTTTATTAAGTTTTTAGTTATTCCAACTAAGTAAGGTTTTATTTTTATATTTTTGTCTACTTTTTGATAATTTTTCCATATAACCATAAATACATCAGATAATACTTCTTCAATATCTTCTTTATTACTTATATAGTTTTTTACTATAGTATAAATATATGGATTATATGTTTGTATTACAAGTTCAATATTAAAATTATTATTGTTTTGAAAATCTGCGATTGTTTTATTATCCAATTTAGATCTAAACTCCTTTTATAAAAAGTACTTTCATTTATATAATACCATTTTTTTTTAAAAGGTTACAAAAAAACTAGAAATTAGGTTATTTCTAATTTCTAGTTTTTTATATAGCTATAATGGTTTTATTTTATGATATTATTTTTTGTAGCTTTACTATTTATTATTCTAATTCTAACATATAAGATTATAGCGATAATAACTAATATTCCAATTATTCCAAATACTATTGCATTTGATCCTGCTTTTGGTAAAACACCATCTTTTATATTATCAGAAGTGTTTGTAGTAACTTTTATATTAGTACTATTGTTAGATGTATTACTACTTGGTTTATTACTATTTGGTTTATTGTTGTTATTGTTGTTATTACCATTGTTGCCATTGTTGCCATTATTATTAGTTGTATTATTAGAAGAAGTATTATTACCAGCAGTAGTATTATTATTTGTTGTAGTATTGTTAACAGATGTATTTGTAGAAGGTTTGTCATCTGGAGTATTTGGACTTCCATTTTTTACTTTGACATTTGTTCTTATAGCATCTAATCTTACTTCATCTTTTCCATTTGAAGCAGCTATATCACTTACTGTTATTGTAAGATTTTCTTTACTTTGTTCTTTTACTTTAAAAATGATTTTAAACATTACTTCATCAGTTGTTCCATAATCATCTCTATCAGTAGCAAATTTTCCATTATCCTCATTATAAGAAGGACGTGCCCATTTGCTTTCACCTTCTAATTTCACTAATTCTAAACTATCTCTATCATATTCTATTTTTCCGCCTAAAGCTATAAGTCCTTTATCCATTTGAATATTAGATAGTTTTACATCTACTGTAAATTCTTCTCCTTTACTTACTTCATTTTTTGAAGACTGTAAAGACATTTCAAAAGTAGAAGTAGCATATACATTAATTACCATACTTATTGTTATTAATAAAATCAAACTTAAAACTATTATTTTTTTCATTATATCTCCTTTTATTAATCTTCGATTAATATTAATTTTATTTGAGCTACATCTGTTATTGTTATTTCGTTGTCATAATTCATATCTGCAGCTTTTAAACTAGCTCCTGACAATAATTCTTTTTCAATATAATGTAATTTTAATTGAGCCAAATCTGTTATTGTTATTTCACCATTTTGGTCAATATCACCAGTTACTACTAATGTAAGATGATATGTTTCTCCAACATCTACTGTCATACCTGTTGCTATAATATCATTATCTTGAAGTATATTTCCTGATTTATCTTTTATTATTACATTTGGATATGCATCAACATTAGCTTTAAATTCACTAACTGTTGTTCCAGCAGGAATTTTTGTTACATATTCATCTCCAATAACATATACTTCTGAAGTAAATCTATCTTCTTCTTGTTTTACTTTTTCAATTTCTATATTGATTTCAGCATTTTTTGAAGAAATATCGTTTACAGCATTACTTGCAACAATATCTTTTACTTTTATAACTGTATTTGTAGTTTCTTCAATTGTTTCTTTTGCCTTAAATTTTATTGTAAATATAGTAGAATCATCTGATACATAATTATTATTATCTGTTATAAACTTGAAGTTTTGATCATTAAATCCACCTTGGATATCCCAACCATTTTGGCTTGTTATATCAATTCTTTCTAGAACATTAGTGTCATAATCAAGTTGACCACCTATAGCAATTAATCCTCTATCAATATTTTTTAAATCATGAATATTTACATCAACTGAGAATTCATCTCCTGGATGGATTGTTTTGTTTTCAGATTTTACAATTGAAGTTGAGAATTCTGCAACATTAGTATTTGGAAGCACTGGATCTGGTAGAGCTGGTGGTTCTACTACAGTTTCTTGTCTTTCTGCTTCTTTTTGTATTACTTCTTTGGCAACGAAAGTTGCTTGAATTATATTATCTTCATTTACTATATCTTCATAATTTACAGTAACATCCATTGAATCTTTGTTTGTTACTTCTATTTCTTTACCACAAATATTTATAGTTTCAATTTCATATCCTTCATTTGGAACTATATTAAGATTTGCAGATTCGTTTTCTTTTAATGTAATAATATTTCCTTCATCTCTATTAGCACCATTTATTTGACCACCATCTACAGCGGATACTATAACAGATTTATCTTGTGGAACTGTACCATCATTTTCTACAACTGCTATTGCAAATGGGCTGAATGAATCACATGTAACAACTAAACCATATTTTGTTACTACACAAGGAATTTCTTCAACTCCTGTAACATTTCCAGCGTCATCTCTTTTGAAATGATAAGCTTTAAATGTAACTCCAGCATCATCTGGACCATATCCTGCTGGGAATCCAAGAGATAATCTTAGTTTATGTCCTGTTTTTACAACATATTTTTTACATACATTTAAAGAAATATTGTATGTTTCACTTGTAATTAATTCTTGATTGTCTAATTGTTCTTCCATTAAATTATTCATTGAGTCTTTTTCTGCTTGAGTTGTTCTTGTTGTTACTAAAGCTATTCTGCTTTTTAATTTTTCTGATACTGGTTGCCCATCACTTGTTTGCCATCCGTTTAATGATAAATCTTCATTTTCAAGAAGTGTAGGTCTAGCAAATACATTCCAGCTTTTTGCTGCATTCATACTATAAGAACATGCTATTAAATTATAGGCTCCATAAGAGATGTAGTTTGGTTCTTTGTTACTATTTTTTCCTACTAAACCTGTTATATAAATTCTATACATAGCATTGTCATCTGCAAACATTTTACTAAATGTTAAATCAAATGTTATTCTATTTTTTCCATCAAAAGTAAAGTTTTCTATTTTTGATTCAGCAACACCTGTTGCTCCTGTTGATTCCATTCTATAACCAGCTTCTGTTGCTCCGTCTGCTAATACTAAATCATCAGTATAAGTAACATCAACATGGTAAGTAGGTCCTACTGTAAGTGATGCTGTTGCTACTGGTGTTTGATGTTTTATATATGGAGGAGCTTTATATGTTCCATTTGGGTTATATAGTTTTCCTGATTCAGCTACAAAATCACTTTCATCACCTTGATAAGTGTATCCTGCTAATCCTTCTGATGGTTCTAATGTTGTTACTGCAAATTCCATATATTCTGAATTTGGAACTGATATATATATGTGATCTCCATAATCTTTAAATGCACCTGGTGCATATAGTTCTGGGTTCATATATCCCCATTTACCTTCAATCCAAACATCATCACTAGGTTTGTATTCATGATATTTAATTAATATATATTTTCCTTCTTTAGCTGCTTCTGCATAACCTTTATTGTTATAGCTAATATAAAAGTCTCCTGCATTGTATTCTTCTGTCTCTGTTCCTTCTTGTTTAAATTTTACTAATAATCCATTGATATTTGTTACACTGTCAATACCATAATCATCTACATTTAATTCAGGATATTTAAAAGTATAATTTCCTGCTGCTTCTACTGTTTCTATAGGAGTATGTTCTATGTTCATAGTTTCTGTTCCAACCATACAATATCTTGTATTTTCGAAACCTTCTTGTATGTCACTACCTGGTATAAAGTCTGGATGTGTTGGATCCATAGTAGTATCACGTAAAAATGGATCATCTAATGTTGCATCTATTGCATACCAAACTTTTTCTGTGCTTCTTGCAAGTGTTTCCTTTTCTATTTCTACATAATTCCACATATGAGGAACAGCTGCTGCACCATCAGATTGATGAGTTCCTTGTACTAAAATTGAATTAATTCCTACTTTATCTAAAATAGTTTTTAAAGATCTCGCATATCCTTCACATACAGCTTCTTTTTTTACAAGAGCTCCATATGGTGTTCCTAAAAATCCTTCATTTCCTTCTACACAATCACTTTCTAATCTATAACCTGTATTATTAATTATTTCATTATGTGCTAATTTAATTTGTTGTACTGTTCTATCTTGATTTTCATTAACTTCAATATTATTAACTTTATCTACAATTTCATTTACCTTTGTGTCGAATTCGTTAATTGCGTTTTCTACTTCTTCTACATTATTAAATCCTGAAATATAATAGTTTGAATGTCTTCCAGAACCAATATATGCATGATATTTATTGTTTGCATCTTTTGTTGTTCTAATTGTTAATATTTGGAAATTTACATAAAAAATTTCAGGATAGTCTGCATAGAAAGCATATCTTGCTGCATTCATCGCTGAAATTAAATTTGAATTTCCTTTTTCATATTCTTTTACTTGTTCTTCTGTTAAAAGACCATTTTCTACAAGATCATAGTCTTGTGTTCCTGTTTTTAATATACCTTGAGTATACATATTATATAATGCTTCATAAATTATTTTTGATTCAGAATTAAGTTGGTCATAATGAAATTTTCCTTCATTTTCTGTTGCATAAGAAAAATTATTAAATGCAATCCAACTAATTTGTGAAACAAAAAATGTAATAAGTAATAAAATAACTGCTATTTTTTTTAATTTCATAAAATAAATTTCCTCTCTTTCATACATAATTTATTATTCATAGATAAACAGTATTATAACATTCTATATTATAGCATATATTGTTTATAAAGTCAACTTTTTCCAACAATTAATTATTTGGGGCTAATTTTTTGGAAAATAGACAGAAATTGAGTTTTATGATATAATAAAAATAGTTTTAACCAAAAAATATTTCATAATAAAGGAGAACAGTATGGACAATTACATTAAAGACATTATCGAGATTGGTAAAGTTTATGGAATGAATGATTATCGCACTATTATAACAGATCGGATGGAATCTTGGTCTAACCAGGATTTAATTCTTGCATGGGAAGGTGATGGCAAAGATAGAGCTCATATCTGTGTTTCGCCAGATGAAGCAGAGATTCTTTTTGAAAAAGGTTTAATCCAAAATGTTGAAAGGGATTATAAAGACAAGTTATATATTCAAACTGTCTTCTGTGACATCAGAACATTTGATGGAGCAATTGTTTGTGGGATGCTTGCACCTAGCACAAATCTGCGGAAAGGGATTTTTGACTATGCAAAGAAAAAGGGCTATATCCTTGATAATCCAACACCTGTTCAAATGTTTAATGGTGTAAAATCATTGACATGTAATGCGGACGGAACATACAAGATTACATATAAGTGGTCAGATGAAATTATTGAAAAATTTAATATGGAAATGGTTAAGCAGTTTACACGAAAATTTTTTGAAAAAGAGCTTAATAACACAATGTATCATTACACAGATAAAAAGTTTTATAGCTCCCCTATGTTAATTATAACTGAAGAAGATTTTAGTGTAGATAACCTGCTGGAAAAGGAAGTTTTTGACAGAACAAGCATCGATGCTTTCAGAGAGTATGATATTCAGATCAAGCTTTTGAGTCCAACAATTGATAGAGTTAATTTACTTAAAGCTCTTGTATATATAGGATTCACTTGTGATCCTTGTCCTGAGAATATTTATATGAGATATGAAGAATCTATCAGGACTACAAACTTGTTTTTGAATCTTCCTTTAACACCTTATATTCCAGTTCTGAGCCAAAAACGTAAGAGTGTAAAACTTCATTCTGGAACAATAGTATATGTTCCAGCTTTAGGCTATGAAAGTGAATATTATTACTATAAAATAGATGTTCCCTATTCCGAAGGTGTTCGATCTTTGATGAAAACTTTTAAAACATTGATGGCAGAAAAATACGAAAGAAAATTCTTTTATATATCTTTCGAGCCATATAAAGAGAATGTTGGATTCATGGTTTTCAATGAAGCCATAGGTCATTTTAGAGGTCAAATTGAAGATGAGTTTGTTATATTAGACTATGCTATAACAATTCAGGAGAATATAAAAAATCTCAATTATCATCAAATGATCCGAACAATGTTAGAATTTTTTGAATCAGATTCTAATCTTCCATATAAGGAAACGTTTGATTATTATTATGATTGGCTTTACAAGATCTTGAAAAAGGAAAACTGATTTTAACAATTGTAACCTTTATTTTACATTTGGCAATAACATCGTATTTGCTCAAAAGCGCCTATTTATTTCAAATAGGCGCTTTATCATATTTATCTTTCTTTTATTGTTTTGTCTGATTGTTTTTCTATTGATTCTTTATAATGTGAATAAAACAAATCTGATGCAGACTTGAATTTTTCATTTATTTCATTGATACTTATATCTGGTGTTGCTTTTACTGTTTGTTTGATATTTTCAGGACTTTTACCTTCTGTTTTTTCCATAACATCAACTAATGTATTTGTAAATTCTGCTAAGAAATATCCTCGATTTGTAGGATCTAATTTTCTTCTTGTTGCAATATCTTGAATTCTATCATATGGAGATACGATTCCATCAGATGTTGCCATTAAATCTGCAATATTTAAAACAGTATCATATGTACTGTATTGATAATTTTCTAAAAATAATGTAATATCATCTTTTTCTATTCCTGGTTTCCAACAAGGATTTCCATTTTCATCTACATAAAATCCTTCTTCTGCTTGTTCATTACTAGCACATCTTCCACCATTTAAAAATGAATGAGTTAAGCAAGAAATTGCTTCTTCTTCCCAACCTTCATCAACTAATTTTTCATATCCTTTTGTAACATGTTCAAAGCTATGTGTTACTTTTCTTCCATAATCATGTAAGATTCCTTGAATTTGAGCTGTTGTTGGATCTACACCAAGTTTAGTAGCTAGTTGTTTTGCAAGTTTTCCCTCATATAGTACATGGCTAATCCAACTACTTGTATTGATTTTTCCATCATTTATAGTTCTTTCTCCTAGAGGCTTTCCGCTTTCTATACATTTATAAGCAAGTTCAACAATTTTAGATTTAGTTATACTATTTGTTTTATTATTTTGAGTAAGATTATAACAAACTTCAGAAGGTAGGTTTAATTCCCTTTCCATAAGTGAAATTAGATTTGATAAATCTTCTTTTGGCAAATCTTTTGTAATAAGAAGAAATGCATCACCTACTGTATGGTTACTTTTTTCTGCTTTTAATGTATTTAATGCTTTTTTCTTATATTCTTCATTACTAAAATATAATTTCATATATCCTCCTTTTTTATTTGAAACTAACGTTTTTATTATAACACATTTTTGATATAAAAGCAAGAAAACCCCAGCAACAGCTGAGATTCTCTTGCAATCCTGAAAATTATTTGTATGATTTTAAGGTATTTTTATATGAAATTGAAAACCAGTATTCCATGAGACTTTCTGCTATTTGAAGCTCATGTTTTGTGGGGGTGGCTACTGAAGTTAACTTTAGTAGACCAAAAAATGATGTTTGATAAGCAAGTATTGTAAGAAAAATTGCCACTGGAATGGAAATGACTGATAAAGTAATAGTAGGCATGAAAAACGGTACAGATAAAAACGCAAAAAGTATTCCAACTGATTCGTGCGGTTTCATGTAACGATCCTTATCATGTCTATAAATATTCGCCTGTTCTATTTCTTTCTGAAGTGGTGGCCGATGATATTCTTCAAAGGCATTTATTGCTTTGTTTAAAGCTCCCTGCCATCTCAAAATAGCCTGACCAATTTCGGTTTTTCTTTTATAGAATCCATTTAATATAGAAAATTCAAATAGATATATAAAAGAGTAAGTAAAGAAATAGATGCCTATGCAAATTCTTATAGGTACATCAAAAAAGTTTCTAAGAATCATAGGAAAAAAGAAAGCAAACATTAGCTCGCAAGTTAACCGTATTAATGTAGAAAGCATCCCTCTTTCTGCATAACTATCACTACAAAATGAATGAAATATTTCTTCCCTTCCTTCCCATAGACATGCAGGTTCATTTTTTATGGTGTATCCGTCTCCATTTTTATCATAGGCTATACAAACCTGTGATTGGTCAGGAGTGTAAATCATCATACCATGAGCACCTACTGTTGACCGAATCTTTTCCTTTAATAACATATTTTATACCTCCATATTTTTTATATACAATATTATATCATATTTCTAACAATTTGACAAATCAGCTGTAACAAGAGGTATTAAGTATTCTCTTTTTGGATTGCTCATATTTTCTAATATTTCTATTGCATTATTCTTTTTTAACAAATGAATTTTTCCAAATTCTATTTCTAAATTATTCTTTTTTAAATATTCTAAGTATACATTATAATGATTTTTCATTTCTTCTGAAGTTATTTTTAAATTTGCTTTTGCAAAAATTTGAACTTTAGGTTTTTCATTTTCTTCTGTTTCATATATGTATTTTAATTTTAAGTTATTTACTTGAGAATTATCATACAAATTAATGTTTACTTCTTCCATAACTTCTCGTGAAACAGTTTTCATTATATTAACTATTCCATTTTCTATATCTTTTTTGTCTACATTTCCGCCAGAGATTTGTAGCACATGCGGATATGACATTTTCTCATCAAGTTCTCCAATTAAATAGTAACCATCACTTGTTTCTAATAAAGCTCCAGCACTTATATTTATACAACTATATTCTATTGGTAAGCCAATTCTTTCATCATATAAATAATGTGCAAAATCTGATTTTTGACATGATATATTTATCTCATTATCACTAGATTCATATTTATTTACACATGTTACTTCCCCATTATATAATACAGGATTATTACTTTGAAATTTTTGCCAACCTTTTTTTATTTTTTCTTTTATTTCTTCTGGTAAAATTATATTTTTATCTTCATAAGTAATTGATATTTTTTTATTTTCAATATTTTTAATCATAAGCCTACTTCCTTAAATAAATTTTCATTATTATATCATAAAATTCGTATTTGAGTGAGTAAATTTTTGACAAACATTAGATTATACTTTGTAGATAATTCTAAAAATTTATCGTTCCTTACTGGTCGACTTCGCCTTGCTACGCTCCCAAACTGCGCGTCACTTTAAATTTTTAAATTATTCTACAAAGCTTTAACAAAAATGTGAAAAAATTTGACTCACCTAATAACAATTTTTAGTATTGTATTTCATATTTTTATAGTAGTATAATAATTCTAGAGGTAATCAAAATGAAAGTTAAATTAGAAAGAAAAATAAGTGAAGACTCAGAATTTCAGAATATTATACAGGATTTAACTCATAATGAAATTGTTCAAGAGATGAAAAATTATAGACAACATTTTAATACAAGTTGTTATGAGCATTGTTATGTTGCATCTTATTATTGTTACAAAATTTGTAAAGCTTTAAAATTGGATTATAAATCAGCTGCTCGTGGAGCTATGCTTCATGATTTATTTTTGTATGATTGGAGAGTTAAAAATAATCGTTCAGGATGGCATGCTTTTACTCATGGAAAAACAGCTTATGAAAATTCTTCAAAAATTTTTGAATTAAATAAAATAGAAAAAGATATGATAATTAAACATATGTGGCCAGTTACATTTGCTCTTCCCAAATATCCTCAAACTTTTATTTTAACATTGGTTGATAAGTATTGTGCTACAATGGAATCTTTTGAAGAAATGTTTTCAGGATTTTCAGCCAAAAATATGTTACGTTATTCATATGTGTTTTTAGCTTTACTTATTTTTAAAAGAAAACCATAAAAAGAAGTTAGAAACTTCTATTATAAATTACATTTCTAACTTCTTTTATATTATCAAAAATCTGTTTTTCAAAATTCTTTTTTATATTATATTCTTTAAACAAAAGTTCTCTAATTCGATTTTGCTTTTCTGTTGAATAGCTATTCCATTTTGGTTGAATTTCTTCCATAAGCTCTATCCATTTCAAATATACTTCTTTATTTTTCTTATAAATGTTATGATTTCCATTAACCCATTTATTTACAGTAGTAATTTTATTTGTATCTATTGGACAGGCTTCTGTATTTATAAATAAATCTCTTTTTACATCAATTGGTACTAATGGAAAAACAACACATTGCATTGGTTTTACTTTATTTATTTGACATTTGAAACTTTCTCTATTATTAAATATACATTCTCTTTTTTCGCCAATTCCTTTTATTACAATTTCAGGTTCTTCTCCCTTTACTTCTTCTGTGTACTTATCTAAAAATTCATTTATAGATATTTTTAAAAATTTACTTATTTCTAAAACATTTATGGGAGTTATTTTTATATTTCCCCTATATTCACAACATTTTTCACATAAAGTACAATTTAATTTTGCCTTAGATTTTAAATTTAATATCTCGTGTGCTTCAGTCATTTATTTCTCCTAATTAATTTAATATATAATTATTATAATTATATATTAAAACTTTGTCTATAAAATATTATATGTAATCTCAATTAGTTATTAGGTGCTCGATTAATATTTTGGTTCCTAATATAATTAATACTAATCCGCCCTACGAATTCTGCTTTGTTTTGATATTTATTTCCAAACTTATTTCCGATTTTTACACCTATTATTGATAATATAAAGGTTACTATTCCTATTATCAAAACTGATATTGCAATATCTACATTTAATATTGCAAATGTTATCCCAACAGCTAATGCATCTATACTAGTTGCTATTGCAAGTACAATCATTGTTTTAAAATCAACATTGTCATTGCATTTTTCAACTTCATCATCAAATGATTCTTTAATCATATTTCCACCAATAAATCCAAGTAATAAAAATGCAATCCAGTGGTCAACTACTGTAACAAAGTTTTCAAAAGATGTACCTAAAAAGTATCCTATAACGGGCATTAGAGCTTGAAAACCTCCAAAATATATGGCTATTATAATTGCTTTTTTCCAATCTAATTTTTTCATAGATAGACCTTTACATATAGAAACTGCAAATGCATCCATTGCAAGTCCTATTCCAATTAGAAATATTTCAAATATTCCCATTTTAATCCTCCTAATAAACTCTTTAATATGTATGTTGTTTTAATAAAAAAAGACTTATTTGTAAAAATTTTTACAAACAAGTCTTATTATATATTATTTATTTGTATTTGTTAATAACTAATATGCAATAATTAAGTCGTCATTATTATTTTCACTTATTAATTCTAATTCATTCAATTTTTCAAATGTATTTAGATTGTATGAAATTATTCTATTATAATGTAATGTATATAAAATATCTTCTATATAAATTGCTCTTTCTATTCCTCTAAAACCTTTATCATTTAGAATTTCTCCATATTTTTCAAAACCATTTTCTAAATCAATTTTGAATATTTCAAATCTGTTTTTATTATCATAGTTAACTGAAAAACCTATTAAATTTTCAGATTTTTTATAGAATAATGATTTATGATTATATAATATTTCTGAGTAAACATATTTAGTACCAATATCTATGCTAAACATTTCTTTTGGATTTTCTACATCAGATACATCAAACATAGACATTTTCATATTATCATTTGTTATTCCCCCATGTTCATTTGACTTTGTATTGTAGCCAATTCCTATTATATGATTTTCATCATATGGATGCAAATATGAGCTGTATCCAGGAATTTTTAATTCCCCTTTTATTTCTGGATTTGTTGGATCTGATAAATCTATTACAAATAGTGGATCTATTTGTTCAAATGTTACTATATATCCAATTTTTCCTATAAATCTTACAGAATAAATTTTTTCATCTTTTGCTAAGTCATCTATTCTTCCAATTTCTTTTAAATCTTTATCTAAAACATATAATCTATTTGAATATTTTATTTCAGGAATTCTTTTTGCATCTCCTACAACTTCTTCACTTTCTTCTTTTATAGTATATGTTGTAGCAAGTCTTAAATTTCCTTCATATTCATCCATTGAAAATTGATTATTTAGATAACCTTCAACTTCACCTTTGGCTTGTAAGACAATTTGTGAACCAGTTAAAGTAAATTTATAAATTGTTGTATTTGTATTCCAATTATCATCATAAACAGTTTGAGATAAGTATAAATTATTTTCACTTGCATATACATCTTCACTTGCTCCAAAAAAAGTTTCTACACTTATTTCTTCATTATTATTGATATTAAATCCACCAATTAACATATAATTCTTGTCATCTGTTCCTCTAAAATATGCAATATCTGTACAGTCTATACTTCTTGTTTTTTGTTCTATAATTGAATCTTGAACTCTTGGCAATAGTTCTTCTTCTTCTATTCCATCATAATAATAAACAGCTTTTCTACTAATAATAAATACATTATCTCCTATCATTCTGGAATTCATATAATTACCATCTAATCCAACTTCTCTAATGATTTTTGGAGTTTCTTTATTAGATATATCATAAACAATTGCTTTTGCTACATTAGTGCTTGTTATTCTTGCAATATCTGAAGAGATGATCATATCTTCTTCATAATCAGTATTTGATATTTTTCTGTTTACTTCTTCTTCATATTCATAAAAATTTCCTAAAACAATTAGTTTATTATTGTTAATAAAAATTTCTTTAGGATTAAACTCTTTTTTATCCTCTTTTATTTTAATTGTTGAAATTACTTTTAATTCTTTGCTATCTACAATAAAAACTTTATTTCCTGCTACATAATAAATGTAATCTCCATCTGTTTTTACAATGTCTGCTTCATCAACATTATCAACTTGTACATTTGTTTTTGAATAATCAACATTTTCTTTATCAGATAGCGTTTCATTATTAAATTTACTTTCTTTTATTGATTCTTCTTGTGCTAAATCATTAACACCAAGTGTTGCATCAGCTTTCATTGTTGCATTTCTATAATAATTTTCATTTTCATGTAAAGCCTCTTTTAGTTCTTTCATATCTTTAAATCTAGGTAAATCATTTTTTATAGTAATAGCTATATCTTCTGTATTGAAATCTTCTGAATTATAATTCTCAAATTCAAAAATTCCAATAGAAAAGATTATTAAAATTACTGCTACACTAGATAATATTTTTATGTAAGATATTTTATTTTGTTTAGCTTGTTTCATTTTTCTTATAGTTTTTTCTTTTAATTCATCACTTGCATGTATTTGATCTATTGCATTTTTATAGTTATCTTTATTCATCTTCAAAACCTCCTTCTAATTTTTCCTTTAGAATTTCTCTTGCTCTAAAAAGCCAAGTTTTAATAGTTCCTTCGCTTTTCTTCATTAATTTTGAAATTTCTTTTACTTTGTATCCTTCATAATATAATAAATATATGACTGTTCTATAATTTTGAGGTAGTTCACAAACTACTGAATAAACGTCTTGTTCTTCTTTTGTTTCAAAAATCATATTTTCGTCTAAATTAATAACTCTTTTATTCCATACATTACGTTTTAAGTTTTTTGTTAAGTTAATTGTAACTCTAATAAACCAAGCCTTTTCATGTTCACTATTTTCAAATTTAGGATGTTTTTCACTGTATACCATAAATACATCTTGAAAAATATCTTCAGCATTTTCAATTGTACCACATCTGGTTAATGCAATTCTATAAACCATATTAGAGTATTTTTCTACTATTTCGTTTATCATATTTACCTCCTATCTATTAAGAATACACATTAGAAGTTGTTTTGGTTTCAAAAATTTTAAATTTTTTTCCATATCATTTTATTATTTTTAAATTCATATGAAACTTTTTCATTATCATATAGATAAGATAAGTATGATTTTATTGTACTTCCTATAAGAACATATTGATTTGTATTCATTGTTAAATTGTAGAAGTCAAAAATTTCTTTTAGGATTTCTTCAAAGGTTTTTTCGGCTTCACAAATTTGAGTAATTTTATTTAAAATTTCATAGATTTTATTTTCATTTAACTTAATTAAATTACTTATATCATGTGTTGCTAAACAATGTGAAGGAATGTATAAATTACCATTAAGTGTTTTTAATATATTTAAAGTGTTCAAATATTCTTTAATATCATAAATAAAAAATAAATGATATTTCTCAATTGTTTCTCTACTAAATAATGCATCTGCAAGAAAGTATATATTGTCAGATGTCTTTATTCCAATCATGTCAAAAAAGTGCCCTTTTAAATTTATATATTCTAATCCTTCAGGTAAATTAGTGTCAATATTCTCTACATATGATTCTTTTGCCAATAGAAATTTATTTTTTAAATCTTTAAATGGATATCCACCATATAGAAAAGATGGTTCTAATATTGGATTTTCAATAAAATTCTTTTCAATACCATATGTAAATATTTTACAGTTTGTTCTATCTTGAATTATTTTATTTCCGCCAATATGATCAGCATTTGAATGTGTATTTATGATTCCTTTTATATTCCATCCTTGTTCATTAACTATCTTTAATATTTTCTTTCCTGCATCTTTATCATTTCCAGAATCTATAATATATACATTTTCTTCATCAATTTTATAAATACCAATATTAGTAGCATTTTTAATATAATAAGTTTTTTTACCTATTTGTATAAGTTCCATAGCTCCTCCTTTATTTTAAAGATAAATATTCTATGTATTCTTCTAGACACATATCTAAATTATTTATTGTTTTGGCATGTTCAACTCCAACATATCTCCAATGCCATGGCTCATAATCTACTTTAGTTATATTTTCTTTATCTTTTCTATATCTTAAAATAAAACCATAGTTTTCAGCATTTTCCTCAAGCCATTTGTATGCAGGTGTTTTATCAAAATCATAATTGACATAATTAAAGTCTATGGCAAGTCCAAGATTATGTTCGCTAGTTCCAGGTTTATTTATTGTCTTTTGAGTTAGCATTTCTGCGTTTTCTAAATTTTCACCATTTTGCATATATTCATTAATTTTTTCATTATATACTTCTGATTGATAGTCAACACTTCTAAAAGCAGATTGTACCCAAGCATTATTTATATTGTCTTTTTTCATATCATCTAACATTTGATTTAATTCATTTATTATTCTTGAATCTACTTCTCTGTATTTATCAATTTTTGTTAGATTAAGTTCATAATTTTCAGGAAGTGAATGTTCAAAATTTACTAATGTAATTCTCCAGTCATCAATTTCTTTTCTAATTTCGACTGCACTATCTTCGTTTAATACTACTTCAAAGATTTCATTTGTAATAGTATTTTCTGTTTGTGTGTTATCTAAAGTGTTCGTAGGTGCTTCTTTTTTAGAAAATTTATATTTTAAAAGGAATATAAA